>JAYRKO010000036.1:0-11319 GCA_041905745.1 Tagaea sp.
CACGAAAAGTACGCACTTTCTTTTCGACCACAAGTTATTCGCCATCCCGGATTGCTGCTTCCAGAAGGACCCGAACACCGGCGACCCCGGACTTTCGCTACCGCTCGGGGACGTGCGTGCTTTCCTGCCGCTCGGCCCCCTCATGAAGATGTTCAAGGACTTCAGCGAGGACGACACGCGGCTTCTTAACGTCGCGATCCGGGGACTCACCCACGTTCGCGAGATCCGCCCGGGCGATTCGATACCGGCGGAGATCCTCGACGGCTCCGCTTCCTGGACCGTCGGCCCTGAGCAGCTCGACCGTGCCCGAGGTCGCATGCTCGTCGCGCTGCTGGCGATCGACGGGAAGCCCATCGATCCGACAGTGGCCGAAAACGGCGCAACGGCGCTCCTCAACGATCCGAAAATCGAGGAACGCCGCGCGGCGGCATTCGAGATCGTCAAGGAGAAGCTCGGCGAATCACTCGGCGGCCAGAAGCGCGTCCAGGACGTGATCGAACGGATGTCGCGCGAGCTTTCCTACATCGAAGGCCTGCGGGAACGTTACGCGCTCGTCAGCCGCATTTCCGGGCGCATCCTGTCGTCCGGCCGGCTCTATAAAAACACCGGCGGCCTGTCCGAAGAAATCTACCGCATCCGGATATTGATGCGGACGCCGGTCGAGGATTACCGAAATGCGTTCGCGAACGTCGACGCGCAGTTTTCGGAAATCCTGAACGTCGTGCGCAAACCGGACGAAATGGTGGGCTTCATCCGGAAAAACCGCGACGACCTTCACCAGCGCCTCATGATCTGGGATGCGTTGATCGCCGAATGGAAGGAAGAGGAAGCCGCGGCGCGATCCAAGCGCCTCGAAATCCTCCTGCGTGCGACGTACCGCTTCGTTGCCCGACACTTCCCGGCGGATCAGGACTGGACTCTCACCCGCTGATGCCGGAGCCCTCGGCCGGGTATTCGATCGACAGGATTTCGAGCCGGTCGATGCCGCCCGGGGTCCGCACCTCGACGACGTCGCCGACATGTGCGCGCAGAAGCGCGCGCGCGATCGGCGAGATCCAGGCGATTTCGCCCTTGTCGCTGTCGGCCTCGTCGATGCCGACGATCCGCACCACGCGCTCCTCGTCTCGTGCGTTTACGTAGCCGACCCGCGCGCCGAAAAAGACCTGCTTTCTGTTCTTCTGGAGCTGCGGGTCGACGATCTCCGCAATTTCCAGCCGCTTGGTGAGAAAGCGGACCCGTCGGTCGATCTCGCGAAGCCGACGCTTCCCGTAGATGTAGTCTCCGTTTTCCGAACGATCGCCGTTTCCGGCCGCCCACGCGACCGTCTCGACGACTTTCGGTCGCTCCACCCGCAACAGGTGGCGAAGCTCCTCGCGCATCCGCTCGTGACCGGCCGGCGTGATGTAGTTGCGCGTGCCCGCCGGAAGTGCCGGCGCGACATCGTCGTCGGCTTCCTCGCCGTCGCTTTCCTTCGTGAAGGCCTTGCTCATCGGGCCGATCCGGGCGGCGTGCGCGTCGAAGACAGCGCCGCCTTGATCCGGCCCAGCCGGTCGCGTGCCGCAGCGCCCAAACGGATGGCGAGCCCCGTCATGAGGACATCCGCAAGCGCCAGATGGACGATGCGCGAGGCCATGGGCGTGAACATCTCGGCGTCTTCGACCGGCTCGGCCAGCAGGGCGACGCCCGCGATTTCGGCAAGCGGAGATGCCGGCGCCGTCATGGCGACGACGGAGAGGCCCCGCGTCACCGCCGCGTGAGCCGCATCGAGGATCGCGACCGTCCGCCCCGTATTCGAGATTGCGAGCAGCACGTCGCCAGGTTCGGCCGCCTCGATGGCCATGGTCGCAAGCAAAGAATCCGGCAGATGGCGGCACGGAATCGGGAACCGACTGAGCTTGTGGACGGCATCGATCGCGATCGCCGCCGATCCGCCGTAACCTGCGACGAGAATCTGTCGGGCGTCCGCCAGCGTTGCGACCGCCTGGGAAACCCGATCGGTATCGATGCGGTTGCGCAGATGGCGTAGCGCCGAAGCCGCCGCGTCGATGACCTTCGGGGCGTACGTCGCCGCGGTATCGTCGGCGGCGACATGCGCGCTGACGTAAGGCACACCGGCGACGAGGCTTTGCGCCAGTGCCACTTTGAATTCGGGAAATCCCGGATAGCCGAACGACCGGCACAACCGCAGCACCGTCGGTTGGCTGACACCGGCATCGCCCGCCAGCCGCGCGATGGCGACATGGAGTGCGGCATCGGGATTGGCGAGAATGGTGCGCGCAACCGCCCCCTCCTTGCGCGGAAGACCGGGAAGCCGCTCCCGGATCCGGTCGATCAGCCCGGTCGTCATGCGACAACCGGTTCGCCGAGAGGATTCGGCAGGACGGTTGCGCCTTCCTCCGCACTTCCCGAGCCCGCGCGAAAGACGCCGAACAGTTCCCGTCCGAAGCCATACTGCGGGGCGTCGGCGCAATCCTGCCTTTCGGCACGCTTCGCGAATGCCACCTCGTCTCCAAGGAAGTCGAGCGAGCCGTCAACGGCGTCGATCCTGACGACGTCGCCATCGACGAGACGGGAGATCGGCCCTCCGCACGAAGCTTCGGGGGTGACGTGGATCGCGGCGAGAACCTTGCCGGATGCGCCGGACATGCGGCCGTCCGTGAGCAGCGCCACCTTCTGACCGCGATCCTGGAGGACGCCGAGAACCGGCGTCAGCTTGTGAAGCTCCGGCATTCCGTTCGCCCGCGGGCCCTGGAAGCGCACGACTGCGATGAAATCGCCGGTCAGATCGCCGCGCGCGAACGCGTCCTGAAGCGCCCCCTGCCCGTCGAAGACGCGGACCGACGCCTCGATGCGCTGCCTGTCAGGCGCGACGGCCGAAACCTTGACGACGGCACGCCCCAGATTCCCCGAAATCGTCCGCAACCCGCCTTGCGCATCGAACGGCCGGTCGGCCGGCCGCAGCACGGCTTCATCGCCGCTCACCGGCGCGGCAGCACGCCATGCAAGCCGCCCGCTGTCGAGCCAAGCCTCCCGCGCGTAAGCTTCGAGCCCCGCGCCGGCAACCGTCTCGACGTCCCGATGGAGCAGATCGGCCTTCAGGAGTTCGGAGACGAGGAATGCGATTCCGCCGGCGGCGTGGAACCGGTTCACGTCCGCGCTTCCGTTCGGATATATCCGGGCAAGCAGCGGAACGACGCGCGACAACGCGTCGAAATCGTCCCATGTGATCGCGATGCCCGCCGCGCGCGCCATCGCCACGAGATGGATCGTGTGGTTCGTCGACCCGCCCGTCGCCAGCAGCCCGACGATCGCGTTCACGAAAGACCGTTCGTCGAGCATCCGTCCGATACCGCGCGAGGGTCGGGCGGAAAGCTCGACCGCCCGGCGCGCGGCTGCGCGCGTGAAGTGCTCGCGCAATGAGGTTCCGGGATTCGGGAAGCTCGCACCGGGAAGATGCAGCCCCATGAACTCCATGAGCAGCTGGTTTGAGTTCGCCGTTCCGTAGAACGTACAGGTACCCGGCCCGTGATAGGACGCCGCCTCGGCCGCGAGAAGTTCCGCACGCGTCGCCTTGCCTTCCGCATGGAGCTGACGGATACGGCTCTTCTCGTCGTTCGGCAGGCCGGACGTCATCGGTCCGGCCGGCACGAAGACGAACGGCAGATGGCCGAACGTAAGGGCACCCATGACGAGCCCCGGTACGATCTTGTCGCAGACACCAAGGCAAAGCGCTGCATCGAACATGTCGTGCGACAATGCGATCGCCGTCGACATGGCGATCACGTCGCGGCTGAAGAGCGACAGCTCCATGCCCGGCCGACCTTGCGTGACGCCGTCGCACATGGCCGGCGTACCGCCCGCGAACTGCGCCACGCCGCCTGCGGCGCGAACTTCCGCGCGAATGATCGCCGGATAGCTCTCGAACGGCTGGTGGGCCGACAGCATGTCGTTGTAGGCAGACACGATCGCGACGTTCGGCGCATCGGCACCTTGAAGGAGTACCTTTTCGTCCGCCGCGCAAGCCGCGAACCCATGCGCGAGATTGCCGCACGACAGCCGCGATCGCGGGCGACCGCCCTTGGCGGCCGCATCGAGACGCGAAAGGTAGGCGCCGCGCGCCGCGGCGCTGCGTTCGCGGACGGCGCGTGTGACCGCTTCGATCGCCGCGACCGGCATCAGGAAAGCTCCTCATGCCAGGTGCGGCCGTCGCGCTCGATGAGCGCGGTCGCCGCAGACGGCCCCCAACTGCCCGCGACATAGGGTTTCGGCGTGTCGGCCGACTTTTCCCATTCGCGAATGGCAGGATCGATCCAACTCCACGCGGCCTCGACCTCATCGCGCCGCATGAACAGCGTCGTGTTGCCGCGGACGACGTCCATCAGGAGACGTTCGTAGGCCTCCGGGAAGCGCGTGGAGAACGTTTCGGCGAAACTCAGATCCAGCGGGACGGAGCGCAGACGCAGACCGCCGGGTCCCGGCTCCTTCGTCATCAACTGGAGCGTGATTCCCTCATTCGGCTGCAGTCTGACGACGAGGCGATTGGCAAGAAGCGGCGCGCCTTCGCCGAAGATCGAATGCGGCACCGGCTTGAACTGAACGACGATTTCCGAGGCCTTGCGCGCCATGCGCTTGCCCGTGCGCAGGTAAAACGGCACGCCGGCCCAACGCCAGTTCGCCAGCGCCAACTTCATTGCGACGAACGTTTCGGTCCGGCTTCGCGCGTCGCCGCCCAACTCGTCCGCATAGCCGGGAACCGCCTGGCCATCGATCGCGCCCGCGGCATACTGGCCGCGCACGACCGCGCCGTCGCGCGACTGCACGAGCGAGCCGAGCGATCGAAGGACTTTCAGCTTTTCGTCGCGAACGGCATCGGCGTCGAGCGTCTGCGGCGGCTCCATCGCGACGAGACACACGAGCTGGAGCAAATGGTTCTGCACCATGTCGCGCAACGCACCGGCCGTGTCGTAGTAGCCCGCCCGCCCTTCGAGACCGACCGTTTCGGCGACGGTGATCTGGACATGGTCGATCCACTGCGAACTCCACAGCGGTTCGAAAAGGGAATTCGCGAAGCGCAGCGCCAGGAGGTTCTGGACCGCCTCCTTGCCGAGATAGTGGTCGATCCGGTAGATGCGCTTTTCGTCGAAAACGCCGCCGATCTCGTCGTTGATGCGCTGCGCGCTCTCAAGGTCCTTCCCGATGGGTTTTTCCACGACGAGCCGTGCTCCGTCGCCGGCGAGTCCGGCCGCAGCGAGCCGGCGCGCGATGGGACCGTAGAATTGCGGCGACGTGGCCAGATAGAAAACGCGCACGCGCCCTCCGGACGGTCCAAGAGCCGTCACGAGCCCGTCCCAGCCCGCGTCCGCCGTCGCATCGAGCGTGACGTGCTGCAGACGGCGACGAAAACGCTGCCAGACCTCGCCTTCCCTTTCGGCCGCGCTCAAATGCTTGGCCAGGTGCGCCGCGACGAACTCGACATATTGTTCGGCCGTATAAGGGCGGCGGGAGATAGCGAAAATCCGCGCATCGTCCGGGATCTGGCCGTCCAGATCGCGATGGAAAAGTGCCGGCAGCAGCTTGCGTGTCGCAAGATCGCCGGTCCCGCCGAAGACCACGTAGTCGAAGGGAGAAACCGGAATGATCTGCGCCATGACGCCTCCTATATGTAACTTTACAAGATTAATGGCGAATTTCAAATCCAGTCGAGAAATAACGTAGCAATATTCTCGTAATTTACGGCAAATTCATATTTGACAGTTATTATATGTATAATTTGAAGGCGTACCGCGAAGGTCCGTTAGCGCCCCCTGAGTTTTCAAAGCACGATGCACCCCATGACCACACCCGAAGCACCGAAGTTCGACCAGCGCCGGCCTACCTTTGCGGAAATGTTCACGCCGAAGCTCGTCACCGTCCTGCGCGAAGGCTACGGCCTCAACGCGCTCAAGGACGATGCCGTTGCCGGCCTGACCGTCGCGATCGTCGCCGTCCCGCTTTGCATGGCGATCGCGATTGCCGCCGGCCTGTCGCCCGACCGGGGTCTGTTCACCGCAATCATCGGCGGCTTCCTGATTTCGATGTTCGGCGGAAGCCGCTTCCAGATCGGCGGTCCGGCCGGCGCCTTCATCGTGCTCGTCGCGTCGGTCGCCGAACGTCACGGATACGACGGCCTTGTCCTCGCGACGGCAATGGCGGGCGCCATCATGCTGACCGTCGGACTCCTTCGGTTGGGTACTTACATCAAATATATCCCCTACCCGGTCACCGTCGGCTTCACCTCCGGGATCGCGGTCATCATATTCGCGAGCCAGATCAAGGAGCTTTTCGGCCTCGACCTAAAGAACGAGCCGGCCGCCCTCGTCCCGAAGATCGTCGCGATCTGGGAAGCTTCCGGATCGATCCACTGGCACACGGTCACCGTTTCCGCCCTTTCGCTCGCCATCGTCGTCATCCTTCGCAAGGTGCGCCCGAACTGGCCGGGTTTCCTCATCGCGGTCGGCGCGAGCGCCGCCCTCGTCGCGGCATTGGGGCTCGACGTCGCGACGATCGGATCGCGCTTCGGCGGCATTCCCGACCGTCTGCCGGCGCCGCACATTCCCGATTTCGACTTCGCCAAGATTCGCGCCGTCGTACCGGATGCCATCGCGATCGCGATCCTCGGCTCGATCGAATCCCTGCTGTCCGCTCTCGTCGCCGACGGCATGACGGGCCGGCGCCATCGGTCGAACTGCGAACTCGTCGCCCAAGGCGGCGCCAACATCGCTGCCGTCGTCTTCGGCGGCATGCCCGTGACCGGCACGATCGCGCGCACGGCCACGAACGTGCGCGCGGGCGCGCGCGGCCCCGTCTCCGGCATCCTGCACGCGGTCTACATCCTGCTTTTCGTCATGTTCGCGTCTCCGCTTGCCGCCTACGTGCCCCTGGCCGCGCTCGGCGCCGTACTTGCGATCGTTTCCTGGAACATGGCCGAACGTGAGGAGTTCGCCGGCCTCCTGAAGGCGTCGCCGGGCGACGCGCTTGTCCTGCTGTCGACATTCCTTCTGACGGTCTTCGAAGATCTGACGCTCGGCATATCCGTCGGCGTGACGCTCGGCGCCTTCCTCTTCCTGCATCGCATGGCGGAAGCGATCGAGGTCGACGGCGACGCGCCGCTCGTCGCCCGGGACGAAGCCGACGGTCCTGCCGACAAGCGGGTCCCCTACAGGGGGCCCGGGGCCCAGGATCCGGAGCTGGTGGTCTACCGGATCAGTGGTGCGTTCTTTTTCGGAGCGACCGCCAACGTCATCTCGACGCTGGAACGGATCGGGCGGATGCCCCGCGCATTCGTGCTCGACTTCGGCGCCGTTCCGCTCGTCGACGCCACGGCGGCAAAGGGCCTGGAGGCCTTTGCGCATCGGCTCAAGACGCACGGATCGACGCTTTTCATCGCCGCAGCCCGCCTTCCCGTCCGCCGGTCGCTTATGAAGGCGGGCTTGCGCGAACCCCATGTGCGCTATGTCGCGACCGTCGACGAGGCGCGGGCCGAAGCGGCACAGCCGCAGCCGGTCGGCTAGCTCTTCGGCGTTTTCGGACGGTCCTCGTCGAACAGGATGCGGCTCGCCGCCCCTTCGATGTCGTCGTACTGGCCGCTCTTGAGCGACCAGAGGAAGGCCGCAAGCGCGCCGATCGCGAACAGCAGCGATACCGGGATGAGCACGATCAGGGAATCCATCGTGCCGCCCTCCCCCGAGAGAGGCGCATCGAATTCGCCACCACGGCGATCGACGAACTGGACATGAGCGCCGCCGCGATCGGCGGCGTCACCATTCCGAGAACCGCCAGCGGTACCGCGATTGCGTTATACGCGATCGACATGACGATATTCTGCCGGACGAGGACGCATCCGCGCAAGGCGACATCCAGAAGCTCGACGACCGCCGAAAGACGGCTCCCCTGGAAAACGGCATCCGCAGCGACCTGCGCGACGTCCGCCCCGGTCGCGGGCGACAGCGACGCATGGGCCGCAGCCAACGCCGGCGCATCGTTAAGACCGTCGCCGACCATCAGGACGCGTCGACCAGACCGCGCGAGTTCGGCCAGACGAGCCGCCTTCAGGGCCGGCGTGGTGCCGCCGCGAAATTCCGGGATACCGAGGCGTCGCGCGATATCGGCGACGACCTCCGGCCGGTCGCCCGACAGAAGTTCGACGCCGTAGCCGTGTGCGCGCAATGCGGCGATCGTCGCGGATGCGTCGTCCCGCAGCGTATCGGCGAAGGCGAAGCGAACCGCGCGACCGTCTTGGCGACGCAGCCATATCTCGGGTCCCGAGGGCGCGGGCGCGGCTGCCTCGGGGATCTCGCAGAAAGTTCGGGACCCCAGACGAACTCCCCCGCATTCCAGACCGGCCCCCGCATGCTCCGTCACGCCGACCGCAGCGGCCACTTCGGGCGCTGCCGCGACGAGTGCACGCGCGAGCGGGTGGCGCGAATTCGCGGCGATCGATGCTGCCAGACGCATGTCGTCCATCGATATATCTGCGTGATCGACAAGTGTCGGATGGCCGACGGTCAACGTGCCGGTCTTGTCGAACACGACCGTATCGATCTCCGAGAGCCGTTCGAGGGCCGTTGCCGTCTTCATCAGGATGCCGCTGCGCATCAGGCGCCCCGATGCGATCGTCTGGACGGCCGGAACGGCGAGCCCCAGCGCGCACGGACAGGTGATGATGAGCGTCGCGACCGCGTAGAGCATCGCGACCTGCCAGTCGACGCCGATCCAGAAATACCAGCCCAGGAACGTCACCAGCGCAGCCACATGGACGACGGGGGCGTAGTGCCGGGTGACGCGCTCCGCGATCGCCACGAAACGCGAACGGCCGCGCTCGGCCACTTCCACGAGGCGGACGATTTCGGCGAGAAGCGTCGCGGCACCGGTCGCCGTCGTCTCGATCCGGAGCGCCGGTCCGAGATTGACATAGCCGGCATAGACTTTTTCGCCGGGCGACACCGGGCGCGGCAGTGCCTCGCCGGTTACGATGGCTTCGTCGAGCGTCGATGCACCTTGGACAACGCGCCCGTCGACGCCGATGCGCTCGCCGCTTGCCACGAGCACGATGTCGCCGACCTTCGCTTCGTCGGGCGCCACACGCCGAAGGCCCCCATCCGGGGCTTCGACAGTAACCGGCCGGGCTGCGACGGCGATCAGGTGCGCGGCACTTGCCCGCGCACGTCCCCGCGCACGACGGTCGAGATAGCGGCCAAGAAGCAGGAAGAAGAGAAGCGTCAATGCCGCGTCGAAATATGCATATGGACCGCCCCGGATCGTCTCCGAGACGCTCATCGCAGCAGTCATCGTGACGCCCACCGCGATGGGCACATCCATATTGAGACGCCCGCCGCGAAGCGCGGCCGCCGCCGATCGGTAGAACGGAAGGCCGGCATAGAAGATGCTGGGCAAGCCGATGAACGCCGAAACCCAGTGGAGCAGGTCCTTCGTTGCCGGCCCCATATCGACGCCGACCCATACCGCGATCGAAAGCATCATGACGTTGCCGGCCGCAAAGCCGGCCACGCCCGTCGCGCGCAACAGATCGCTTTCCTCGCGGGAATGCGCGTCGTCGAGACACGTCGGGTCGAAAGGAACAAGCCGGAACCCGAGCCGCGCGACGAGATCCACGAGCGCTTGCGCGCGCTCGGCACCGCCGCGCCACCGGAGGCTCAAGCGGCCGGTCGACAGGTTAAGGCGCGCGTCGAGCACGTCCGGCACGCCGGCATAGACGCTCTCGATCAGCCAGATGCACGCCGCGCACGTCGCACCTTCGACCATCAGATGGAGACGGCACGTACCGTCGGGATCGACGCTCGTCCGACCGACATGGTCGAATTCCACGTCGTTCTCGGGGCGCAGCGGCCGCGCGCCGACGATCTTCACCCGTCGTTCGTAGAATGCGTCGAGGCCGAGCCCCTTCACGGCCTCGTAGGCCGCTTCGCAGCCCGTGCAGCAATACAAGCTGCCGGCATCGACCGTCGTGCCGCAATGCCGGCAAACGGCGACGCTTTCGGGCGGCGTTCCGTCGAGGGGGGCCATCGGCGTATTCTAGCGGATTACGAAACGATCCGCGCCGTGCACGCGTTCGCCGGAACGCTCGGCCGCGAAGCGCACTTCCCACTGCCCCTTGAGCGGCGCATCGAGCGGCGCCTCGTAACGCCCCTTGCCGGCCGGATGGAACGCAAGACGGCGGTTCTCGATGTTTCCGAGCGGACGAACGAGCGTCCCGGACACGTCGAGGTCGGTCAATGGATTGCCGCTCGAATCGCGCGCATCGAGGACGACGACATCGCCGTCGCGGCGGATGTCGAAACGCCAGCCGAGTTTGTTCTCGAGCGATTCCGCCGCGAGAACCTGATTGAACTTTCGGCCCCGCTCGGAGGCGTTTTCGTAGGCGAGACCCGGCCAGCTTTTGACGGCGAAATAGACCAGCGCCCCGTTCGCTCCGAAGACGACGAGAAACATGAGCGGGAACACGATCCAGAGATTCCGGTCCCGCCAGGATTTCGAACGCAAGAACGACAGCATGGCCCTTACTCGCTCAGCGGCCCGGCGCGAGGAAGACGGACTCGTAAGACGCGCGTCCGGAACCCTCGTCGCCTTCCAGCCTGAATACGATTTTCGACGACGCAGCTCCCCGCAACCCGGAAAGCGGCGCCGTCACGAAGATGCGTGCGTTCGCAACCGCATCGGGCTTGCCGGAAAGCTTCAGCGTATCGCCCGCAGCTTCGCCGTCGATCATCGAGACGACGGCCCCCGAAATCCCCTCGATCCGCAACGTATACTGGCGCTGGTCGTGGGTTTTGTTGAGGATATGCACCGTATAGGCATTCCGGATGCGCCCGTCGACGAGCGTCACGTATAGCGGATTCCGGTCGCGGAGCACGTTGAGTTCGACGGTCGTGCGCAAGAGCAATGCCGCGAGCATGACCGCGCCGACGACCGCAAGGACCGCAGCATAGAGGACCGTGCGCGGTCGGATGAAATGGTGCGATGGCCTCTCGTTGCGCGATCGCGCCTGCTGGTTCGCCAGCGTGTCGAAACGGATCAGGCCAAGCGGGCGCCCCACCTTCTTCATCACGACGTTGCAGGCATCGACGCAAAGACCGCAGCCGATGCATTCGAGCTGCTGTCCGTCGCGGATGTCGATGCCGGTCGGACATGTCGCTACGCAGGAATTGCAGTCGACGCAATCGCCGCGCCCGGCCCAAGGGTCCGATCCGTCCGCCTTCTTCGCAAGCTTGCCGCGCTGCTCGCCGCGCCAGGCCTCGTACGTCACGACATAGGACTGGTCGT
>JAYRKO010000608.1:0-2089 GCA_041905745.1 Tagaea sp.
GCTGGTCCTCGGTCAGGTCGGTCTGGTCGAGCATCTCGGCCATCGACATGACGCCGTTCATCGGCGTGCGGATCTCGTGGCTCATCATCGCCAGGAAGGACGATTTGGCCTTGGTCGCGTCCTCGGCGGCGATCTTGGCCTTGTCGAGTTCGCGGTTGGTCGCGGCGAGCGAGGCGAAGGCCTTCTCCATCTGCGACTCGGCGACCTTTCGGGCCTTGATCTCCTCGCGCATCTTGATCGCGTAGACGGCGACCGCCGTCAGCACCGCAAGGACCGCGAGCAGCAGCAGCAGGTTGCGCTGGAGTGCGGCGACCGCCGGCCCCAGGATCGCGTCGGTCGGCTGCACGACGACGATGGTGAGCGGCAGGCGGAATTCCGCGCCCAGGGCGGCGGCTGCGCCGAAATATTCGCGACCTTCGAATTCGAAATTTCCGAGGTTCGCCCGATCGTACTGGAACAGGCCCGCCACGTACTGCGCGAGCGCGCCGTCGGCACCGCCCGGCGCCTGCGCGACGAGCTTGGCGTCCTGGTCGACGACGCCGATCCACGCACCCGGTGCCATCCGGCGCCGGTGCCAGTCGGACAGCAGGTCGCCCAGCTTGTCGATGTAGAAATCGACGCCGAGGATGCCCCAGATCGCGCCCTTCCGGTCGTGGAGCGGCTGCGACATCGTCAGCGTCCACTCGCCGCCCGTCGGGTTCTTGTAGGGGGTCGACCACTGGATCGCCGGCTCGGCCTGCACGGCCTGGAACCACGGCCGCGTGCGCGGGTCGTAGGTCGATTCCGGTTCGGGGATTTCGATCCACGCCTTCTCGCGCTCGTCGTAGATCCACCACGTGGCGCCGTCCCGGCCTTCGATCACACGCCGCGTGCCGGGCGAGGCGCTGCGCGGCGCGTCGGGATGTTCGTAGACGAAGCCGGGCGCGACCTCGCGGAACTGCCAGAACGCGCCGTCGCCGAAGCCGACATAGGCCGAGCTCAGCTGCTGGATGCGACGCACCGGACCCGTCACGGCGGCGAAGAACGCTTCGCGTGCGATGTCGCGCGGCAGGTCGGTCAGGTGCGCATCGTCGATCGTCTCGGCGACCGTGCGCGCGGGCTGGAAGATCGTGGCCGCATCGGCCACGATCATCGACAGCAGCTGGCGCGACTCGGTTTCCGAGCGTTCGAGCAGCGCCGCGCGTTCCGCGCTATAGAGGAATGCCGCGAAGAGCAGGCCGAGGCCCGCGATCGCCGCCCCGAGCACGACTTCCTTGCGCAACCGGCCCAGAAAGCCGATGACCCGGTTCAAAGGTTTTCCATTACGCCAGTGGAGAATGCGTAAATTTTATTGCTCTCGCTTGCCTACACGCAAGAGAAGAACGATCCGAAATTGGAAACTTAGCGGTTGTGAATCAGAGACTTGATGTCGCAGGCCGTCAGCCGGCCTTGCCGATCATCGCGCCCAGCTTCCGCCCGCCGAAAATATGCATGTGGAGGTGCGGGACCTCCTGGTGGCCGTCCTCGCCGATGTTCGACAGCACGCGGTAGCCGCTCGCCGCCAGCCCGACCTGACGCGCTACGTCGCCCACGGCCTTGAGGAAGGCGGCCTGCTCGGCCGCACTCGCCTTGGCCGTGAAATCGTCCATCGACACATAGGCGCCCTTCGGGATCACCAGCACATGGACCGGCGCGCGGGGTGCGATGTCGTGGAAGGCGAGCACGTGCTCGTTCTCGTAGACCTTTTTGCACGGGATTTCGCCGCGCAGGATCTTCGCGAACACGTTGTTCGGATCGTAGGCCATCGGACCGGCTCAATCCTCGTTGGCGGGATCGCGGCCGGCCTTCTCGGCCACGCCCGAAATGCCTTCGCGCCGGCACAGCTCGGCCCACACGTCGGCCGGATTGACGTGCTGGTCGGCCCACAGCACGAGCAGGTGGTACATGAGGTCGGCGCTCTCGTCGACGAGGCGCTTGCGGTTTGCGCGGATCGCCTCGATGACGACCTCCACCGCCTCCTCGCCCACCTTCTGGGCGATCTTCTTCGTGCCCTTCTGGAAGAGCTTGGCGGTGTGCGAGGTTTCCGGGTTCGCGCTGCGCCGGCTTTCGA
>JAYRKO010000609.1:0-2086 GCA_041905745.1 Tagaea sp.
ACGTCGAGATCGATGTGCTCGGGCATCTCGCGCGCCGTCTTCGGGTTCGCCGTGAGCTTGATGACCGGCTCGATCGGGTTGCCGATGACGTTGCCCTGGCCCGTGGGGAACAGGTGCACGACGAAGCCGGCGGCGGCCTGCAGCGTCACGCACTCGGCCGCGGCCGAGGACGTGTCCATGAAGTAGAGGCCTGCGCCCTTCTTGGGCGCTTCGGCCGGCTGCAGCACGTCGATGTACTTCGTCTTGTGGCCGATCTTCTGGAAATTGCCGAAGGCCTTTTCCTCGATCGTCGTCAGGCCGCCCGCGATGTTGCCCTTGGTCGGCTGCGATTCGGACAGATCGCTCGTCTTGTGGCGGTTGATCATGTCCTGGTAGGCGTTGAAGATCGTCATGAACTTGTCGGCGGTCTTCTTGTCCATCGCCCGCTTGACCATCTCCTTCTCGGCGCCCGTCAGCTCGGACGTTTCGCCGAAGCAGGTCGTGGCGCCCAGCGGATCGACCTTGTCGATGAGGTTGCCGACCGTCGGGCACGAGGCGAGGCCCGACGTCGTGTCGGATTCGCCGCACTTGGTCGAAACCCACAGCTCGTCGATCGTGCACTGTTCGCGCTGCTTCTCGGTCGCCCACATGACGAACTGCTGGGCGACGCGGCTGGCGCGCTCGATCGTCTTGAGGTCGCCGAAGCCCTCGATCGCGAAGCCCTGCACGGGCTTGCCGGTCTTGGCGATGCCTTCGACCACGCGGCCCGTCCAGCCGGGCTCGATGCCGATGACGACGACGGCGGCGACGTTGGCGTTGCAGCCCGTGCCGATCAGCGTGCGGAAATGGAGCGCGAGGTCCTCGCCGAACTGCAGGCGCCCGTAGGCGTGCGGCAGGGCGAGCGTGCCCTTGATGTTGTTGGCGACGGCTTCCGCCGCAGCGTTCGACAGGTCGTCGAGCGGCAGGATGATGACGTGGTTGCGGATGCCCACGCGGCCGTTTTCGCGGCGGTAGCCCATGAAGGGCAGCTTGCCGACGTTGCGCGAGCGCTTCTTGATGATTGCAGGGGCCTTGGCCATCTGGATCGCTCCCTTACCAGCGCTTCGTTTTCATGTTGTGGACGTGCACGTGGTCGCCCTTCTTGGCGTCGGCCACGACGCGGCCGATGTCGTGCCCGTATTTCAGCACGGTGTCGCCCTTCTTGAGGTCGACGAGCGCGATCTTGTGGCCGAGCGGGACGGGCTTCAGCGCCTTCACCTTGATGGTGCCGTCGCCTTCCATGACCCAGCCTTCGAGCGTGGCGCCGGCCTTGACGTCTTCGACGACGACGACGCCGACGGTGTCCTTCTTGTCGTGGACGATGAATTGGGTCGCCATTTCCCCCTCGCGGTTTTCTTCTGGAGTTATCGAACGGTCGCGAACGCTACGCCCCGCTTGCGCGGGGCGTCAATCGAGTCTTATATAAGACACAGGACATGGAACCGCCGCGCCGCCAACCGCTCTACCGCCAGGCCGGGGAAGCGCTGATGCGCCGCCTCGTCGACGGGCGCTGGCGCCCGGGCGAGATCATCCCGCCCGAACATGCGCTTGCCGCCGAACTGGGCGTGAGCCAGGGCACCGTGCGCCGCGCGCTCGACGAACTGGCGCGCATCAATCTCGTCGTGCGCCGGCAGGGCAAGGGCACCTACGTGGCCGAGCACACGCGCGAACGCGCGCTGTTCCACTTCTTCCATCTGGTCGGCGACGACGGCAAGCGCGCGCTGCCCGGCAGCCGCATGCTGTCGATGAAGGCGGGGGCCGCCACGCGCGAGGAGGCGCGCCGGCTGAAGCTGCCCTCCGGCACGCGCGTGGTGCGGCTGCACCGGCTGCGCATGCTCGACGGGCGCGCGGCCATCGTCGAGCGCATCGTGATCCCCGCCGCCCTCTATGACGGGATCGAGCGGCTGGACCGTGCGAGCCTGCCCAACGAACTCTACCGGCTCTACCAGGAGCGCTACGGCGTGTCGGTCGCGCGCGCGGCCGAAAAGCTCAAATCGGCGCAGGCAGGGCCGGAGGATGCGGCCCATCTGGGCCTGCGCAGCGGCACGCCGGTGCTGGAGATCGACCG
>JAYRKO010000037.1:0-11266 GCA_041905745.1 Tagaea sp.
AGTCGCACCCGCCGCTTCAAATGCTTTGTTCTCGATATGTTTCCACACGCCTTGAATCCACAAGATATTGTGGCTCAATATTATTTTCGCTTATCCACACGACTCACAGGGCCCCCGCCGGGGATAGCCGCTTTCGCCGGCGTAACCACCCGTGCTGACGTGCGGGGGCCGCCCTCGGGAGAAGCCTGCCGATGACCACGATCCCCACCGTGACGCCCCCAACCGTGACGACCGCCGCCGATGCCGCGCGGATGCCCAACGCGCCCGGCCGCCTCAGCGCCCTCGTGCTGAATTCGCCGGGTCTCGAAGTGCGCTGGTACGCGCCGCCCAACCCGGACCCGCAGGGCCCGCACGACCGCGACGAGGTCTATGTCGTGATGACGGGCACGGGCGAATTCGAGCGCGAAGGCAAGCGCGCGAAGTTCGGCCCCGGCGACTTGATCTTCGTCGCCAAGGGCGAGCAGCACCGCTTCGTCGATCACACGAAGGACACCGCCGTGTGGGTCGTGTTCGGCCCGGGGGCTTGAAGTCGCGCGCGCGGCGTGTCATCCCCGAATACGGGAATACAACGGCCAAAATACAATCGTAGTTAAGGGAGCCCACCCATGCCCACCGACGCCACGCTTGCCGAGCTGCGCGCGCTCAACGCGAAGTTCATCCACAATTTCGTAACCAACGACGTCGCCTCGCACGACGCGATCCTGCATCGCGACTTCACGTATGTAAGCTCGGCCGGCGCGTGGCAGGACCGTGCGGCGTATCTCTCGCGCTGGTCGACGGGTTTCGATCCGGCCGTGATCGTCTATTGGGACGTGCGCGACGAGCGCATCGCGCTCGCGGGCGACACGGCGCTCGTCTCGTCGGTCAACAAATGGACGATGGTGCGCGACGGCAAGGAAACGACGGGCATGTCGTTCTATACCGACACCTACGTGCGCGAGGGCGGCGCGTGGAAATGCCTGCGCGCGCAGATCACCAGCGTGGCGCCCGACAACTACCCGCCCGATTCGACGATCGTGCGCAAATACGTGCGCGGCAAGATCGTCGGCTAGGTCAGGACGCCTTGTCCTCGACGAGGTCGGCGACCTTGCGCTGCATGTATTCGAGCTTGTAGTTCGGGATCTTGTAGGCCCAGCCGGCGGTGCGCTTGGCGATGTCGGCGGCTTCCTTCGCCGCGTCCTCGGGCTTCTTGAGCTTCGCGCCCTCGACCGGCGTGGCGGGCGCTTCGTACGTCGCCGCGAAGCGCGCCCACAGGTTTTCACCCTCGTGCGCGAACTCGACGCGCACGCGCACGCCGTCGAACGTCTCGTACTGCGCGAAGTCCTTGTCGCCGGCGAAGGCCAGGCCCTCGGCCTTGCGCACGTCCTCGAGGTCGAGGAGTTCGACCGCACTCGCCACGAGGTTCACGTCGAAGGGCGACTTCACCTTCTTGCCGTCGGGGATGGGGGCGAGCGCGAAATCCTCGGCGTCGGGCTTGTCGCGCGTCACGTCGATGCGCGCGCCGTCGGCCAGCACAACGGCGACGCGCTTCATGCGCTCGCGGCCGACGTCGGCGATGCGCCGTTCGAGCCACTTGTTCGCCTCGCGCTCGACCGACAGGCGGCCGGCGGCGAACCACACCTGATTGTCGCCCTCGCGGCGCACGAACGAGCCGTCGCCGACGGTGCCCTGCCGGCCGAAGCGCGTGCGCCCGACGAGCAGGTCGGCGAGCTTGGCGTCCTTCGCGTCGAGCAGCGTCACGCGCGTCGCCTTCTGCCCCTTGGCGGCACCGTCGAGCTCGACCTCGCCGTGCAGCGCCGGGTTGGCGGTGCGCGATTCGAGGATGCGCAGTGCGGCCACCTCCAGCACGAGGCGGCGGACCAGCGGGAAATCGACCTCGTAGCCGCCGCGGGACGGCATCGTCCAGTTGCCGGCCGCGTCGCGCGCGATGTCGAACGTCTCGCCGTCGCGGCCGATCTCGATGCGCGCGACCGCGTCGGCGCGCGCGGGCAGGTTCGGGAAGACGAGCTTGCCGGCATTCGCGTCGGCGGAGCCCGCGTCGCGGTTGGAGGTCGCGAACATGGCCGTGCCGGCGATGGCGATCGCGGCGACGGCAAGGGCGGCGAGCGTGCGGGTCTGCATGGGATGCCCCTTGGGTTACGCGCCCGACGGCCGGCGGCGGCGCATGCGCAGCCAGCCGAGGACGAGCGCGCCGACCGCCACGATCGCGGGTACGGCACCGACATTGACGACGCGCGCGAAGGTCTGCACGCCGTCGATGTCGCGGCGCAGGTCCTGCTGGACGTTGCGCAGGTCGCGGCGCACGGCCAGCACCTCGCCGCGGAACTTCTCGATCTCCGCCTGCTGTTCGGGGCTGAGGATCGTGCGCGAGGGTTCGGCCGCAGCCCCTGCGCCCGGCGCGTTGCGGCCCTGGAGTTCCGAAAGGCGCTTCTCGGCGTCCTTCAGCTTGTCGGAAAGCTCGCGCTCCTTGGCGCGGTAGCGCTGCTCGGCGTCGCGCTGGATGTCTTCCAGCAGGACGAACGGGCGCTGCGACAGTCCGCGCCCGCGCAGGCCGATCAGGTCGGACGAGCCGGTCAGGTTGTCGACCGCGTTCACGACGAAATCGCCGTTGTAGGCGCCGGGCGTGGCCACGCGCTGGCCGAAGAACTCCTGCACCTGCACCCAGAAACGGTCTTCCAGCAGGTCGGTGTCGGCCACGACGATGACGTTGATCGGCCCCGCCGACTGCGCCTGATAGGCGGGCGGCGTGCCCGCCGGCGGCTGCTGGCCCTCGGCCGGCTTGGCCGGTTCGGGCGCCTTGTCGAAGGCGGACTTGACCGGCCCGCTGACGCGCGCGGCCAGCACCAGCGGCTGGCCCGACGGCTTGAAATTCTCGAGGAGCTTGGCCGGATCGGGCTGCAGGCGCACCTCCTCGGCCGCGATCTCCATCGACTGCGGCGAGGTGCGCACGAGCGGCTGGAACTTCGTCGTCGCCCCGTCCTTGGGCGAAAGGATGCCGGCCGACGCGAACTGCAGCGTGCTCGCGTCGGCGAGCAGCACGTCGCTGCGGTCGAAATTCGGCTCGCGCAGCGTCAGCCACGCGACGTAGTCGACCGCGCGCACGCGGCCCTCGGTGCCCGCGTTGACGCGCCGCGCGGCGATGCGGTCGCCCGCGATCTTGTCGTCGGCCATCGACAGGCCCCACGCGTCGAACAGCTTGGTCAGGTTCGAGTTCGTAGGCGTGCCCATCGCCGCCTGCCCGCCGCGGGCGAGTTCCCCCTCGGCATGCGGATCGACGAAGACGAGCGCGCGCCCGCCGCGCAGCACGAACTGGTCGATGGCGTAGAGCGTGCTGTCCGACAGGCCCTTCGGGTGGACGACCATCAGCACGCCGATCTCGGCCGGGATTTCCAGCGCGTCGCGCGCCACCGGGCGCACGTCGAAGAACTGGCCGAGCTGGGTGTAGACCGCCCAGGGCGGCGTCTGCCCGCGCATGCTGAACGCACCTTCCAGCGGCAGCGTCGACAGCAGGCCCACCTGCGGCTTCTTGGTGACCGACAGGTTGTAGACGACCTTCGTCAGGTCGTATTCGAGGAAGCGCTCGCGGTCGGGCTGGAAGAACGCGACCGATTCCTCGCGGTCGGCGCCGTTCGTGCCGGCGAGGCCGAAATAGACCGATTCGCCCTGCTGGTTCAGCGGTACGGCCTGCAGGCCCGAGGCCACCGCGCGGTCTTCCTCGTCGGTGTAGGGCTGCGGGTCGATGACGTCGAGGCGCAGCTTGCCGCGCGCCGCGTCGCGGTATTCCTCCAGCATCTCGCGCACGCGCTGCGCGTAAACGCCGTAGCTCGGGATCTCGCGGCCCAGCCGTTCCGAATAGTAGAAGCGCAGCGTGATCGGCTCGTCGATCTTCGCGAGGATCGCGCGCGTGCCCTGGCTCAGCGTGAAAAGCCGGTCGGCCGTCAGGTCGATGCGCGTGCCCTGCAGCACCGTGCCCGACAGCACGTTGACGGCCACGAACAATACGGCCGCAAGGCCGATGCCGAGGCCGGCGAGCGCGGTGCGGGAATTGGACTTGTCGGCCATGGCTCAGCCCGCCTTCCGGTTTTCGACGACGGCCGCGTTGGCGAACAGGAAGAAGGCCACGAGGCTCGCGAAATAGACGAGGTCGCGCGCATCGATGACGCCGCGCGAGATCGCGTTGAAATGCGTGAGGAACGAGAAGCGCGCGACCGTGTCGACCACGCCCGCCGGCGCCCAGCCGCCGAAGAAAGACAGCACCAGCGGCGAGCCGGAGACGGTGAAGACGAAGCACGCCGCCGCCGCCACGACGAAGGCGATGACCTGGCTCTTGGTCGTGGCCGAGACGCACGCGCCGATGGCGAGGTAACCGGCACTCATCAGCAGCGAGCCCACATAACCGGCAAGGATGACGCCGTTGTCGGGATTGCCCAGCACGTTGACCGTGATCCACAGCGGGAAGGTCAGCGCCAGCGCCACGCCCACGAACGCCCACGCGGCGAGGAACTTGCCGACGACCGCTTCGCCCACCGTCACGGGCAGTGTCAGGAACAGCTCGATCGTGCCCTGCCGGCGTTCCTCCGACCACAGGCGCATCGAGATCGCCGGAATGAGGAACAGGTAGAGCCACGGGTGGAACGTGAAGAACGACTGCAGGTCGGCCTGCCCGCGCTCGAAGAAATTGCCCAGGTAGAACGTGAAGGCGCTGGCGAGCACGAGGAAGATCACCAGAAACACGGAGGCGACGGGGGTGGCGAAATAGCCGCCGAGTTCGCGCCGGAAGATGTGCCAGACGTTGCGCATGTTCGTCCGCCTCAATTCGTCGTATTCGGGGTGCCGGGGCCGGTGGTGATCGTGCGGAACACCTCGTCGAGGCGGCCGCGCTCCTCGCGGATCTCGTCGATGCGAATGCCCGTGCCGCGCGCCAGCGCGCCCAGCTCGGCCAGCATCGGCTTGCCGGCCTTGGGGAAGGCGGTCAGCATCGCAAGCCCGCCTTCGCCGTCCGCACGCTCGAAGCCGCCGACGTCGGGATGGGCGGCCAGCGCCGACTTGAGCCGGTCGGTTTCCGCCGAGGGCACGACGAACGAGACCGCGTAGTGCCAGCGCGAGCGCTTTTCCAATGCCTCGGGCGTGCCGTCGGCGAGCACGCGGCCGCGCGCGATGACGACCGCGCGCGAGCAGATCGCGTCGACCTCCTCGAGGATGTGGGTCGAGATGACGATGGCGCGGTCGGCCGCCATCGATCGGATCAGGCCGCGCACCTCGTGCTTCTGGTTGGGGTCGAGACCGTCTGTCGGCTCGTCGAGGATCAGCACGTCGGGCTCGTGCAGCAGCGCCTGCGCGAGGCCCACGCGGCGCTTGAAGCCCTTGGAGAGCGTGTCGATGGGCTGGAGGAGGATGTCGGCGAGCTGCGTGCGCTCGACCGCGCGGGCCACGCGCTTGGCGCGCTCGGCCCCGTCGAAGCCGCGGATGGCGGCGACCCAGTCGAGGAAGGCGGCCGCGGTCATGTCGGGGTAGGCGGGTGCCCCTTCGGGCAGGTAGCCGATGCGCTTGCGCGCCTCGATCCCTTGCGTCTCCACGTCGAAGCCGCAGACCTTGGCCGTGCCCGCACTGGGCGCCAGGAACCCGGTGATCATCTTCATGGTCGTCGACTTGCCGGCCCCGTTGGGACCCAGGAAGCCGAGGACTTCGCCGCGCGCAACGTCGAACGAGACGTCCTCCACCGCGCGGATCGGGCCGAAATGCTTCTTCAGGCCCCGGATTTCGATCATTGCCGACATGCCGGATCTTTCCCCGTCCGAATTGGCCTGCGGGGGCTTCCCCGCGGGCGCCCTTCATTTAGGGAAAATCGCGGCAAAAGCAAGGCGTCAACGTAACGGAACCTTGCAGGGCCGCCGGTTTCCGGCCGCCTAGATCACTTTCCGGCGAACCTGGGCCTGCTCGGACAGCTCGGTCACGTGGGATAGGTCGTTGAGCGCCGCCACCAGCACGTCGGTCACGCGCGTGCCGGCGGGTGCCACCATGCGGCCGGATTTGGTCGTGAAATTCTCGTTCAGCACGTCGCCCACCGCGACGTCCTGCCAGCGGACCGTGATTGCACGCTGACCGGACGCGATGGCGACGTCGCCCGCGCGGATGACGGCCACGAGGCTTTCTGCCATGCGCCCGACGTCCGTCTCGATCGTGGCGGCATCGAGCTCGGGGATGATGAGCATACGGTATACGTCGGCGGGCTTGGTCTTGAGCAGGATCGCCATGCCGCGCACGATGCGGTCGTAGATCATCTGCTGGCTGACCGGCTTGGCGACGAAGCCGTTCGCGTCGAGCGCGACCGCCGCGCCAATCAGCGCCTCGTCGGAATGGGCGGACATGATGATGACCGGCAGGTCGCGGCGCGCGGCCGTGAGCCCGGAGCGGATCGCCTTCAGCATCTCCAGCCCGTTCATCGGCAGCATGCGGATGTCGCTGATGACGACGTCGATGTTCCGCCGGGCCTGCGCGATGTCCTGGAACATGTCCGGCCGCTCGCGCCGGAGCGCGTCAATGGCGCTGCCGCTCATCTGATCGCCGATGCCGAGGATCGTCAGCGCCTCGAACCCGTCCGACGCCTCGACGACCGTCGCGCCGAAACCCTTCAGGCCCTGCGAGATCAGGCCGCGGATGAATTTCTGGTCGTCGACGACCAGAACCTTCAGGTCGGTGAACGGGCGGTCGTTTGGCGGCTTCATGGCTGCAGCATGCTCCTCAAACTTTCGCGATATATTCGCCCAGTCGCGCGAAGCCGGCCCGGATCCGGGCGGCAAGCGCACCGGCCTTCGCCAGATCGCCCGCCTTCGCGGCGTCTTCGGCTTCCTTGCAGATCTCCGCGAGCCAGCCCGCGCCGACCGAGGCCGTCGTTCCCTTCATCGCGTGCGCGGCCTCGCGCGCGGCTTTCGCGTCGCCCGCGGCCACGGCCCGGTCGAGGTCGTCGGGCCCGTTCGCCGAGGTTTCCCAGAAGAAGCGTAAGGCCGCGCGGATATCTTCGTCCGCATCGGTGCCGATCTGTCCGGCCAGCACGGCGCGGTCGACGGGCGGCTTGTCGTCGGCCAGCGCGGGCGCGCCGGCCGGGCGGCGCAGCCGCACGCCCTGCGGCAGCCAGCGCTCAAGTTCGGCCTTCACCAGTTCGTAGCGCATCGGCTTGGTCAGGTACCCGTCCGCGCCCGCCGCGGCGACCAGTCTGCCGGTTTCGGGCAGCGCGTCGGCGGTCAGAACGACGATGGGCAGGCGCGTCGCGCCTTTGTCGCGCTCGTCCGCGCGGATCGCGGCGGCCAGCTCCAGCCCGTCCATCTCCGGCATGTGATAGTCGGTCAGCAGTATGCCGTAGCCGGGCTCCGCGGCCAGAGCCTCCAACGCTTCCCTGCCGTTGAAGACGAAGCGCGAGGCGAACCCGGCACGGTCGAGCACGCGCTTGATGACGTATTGGTTGGTCTTGTTGTCCTCCGCCACGAGGATGGCCGCATCTGCCGCGCGCGCCGCGGCGAGATCGGGCGCGACGTAGCGCTCGACGGCGGCGCCCACGGCGGCCTTCTGCGCCTGCGCGAGCGACGCGCGGTCGAGGGCGGCCGCGATCGCCAGCCACACGCGCTGGCGGCGCAGCGGCATCGTGATCGCGTCGAACGCACCTGCCTCGGGCGCGGCTTTCAGCGTGGATGCGAGTGTGCGGGGGGCCGCGAGGATCGCGCGCGCCTCGGGATGCGCCTCGACGATGCGCCGCGACGCGGCGATGGCCGCACTCGACGTGCCGCGCAGCAGCGCGATGGGGACCGACCCCTTGGGCATTTCCGCCAGCTCGTGCTCGGACAGGAAGTGCGGCCGGATCCCGGCGGTGCCGAGGATCGAGATAAGTGCGGCGCGCGCGGGCCCCTCGAAGCCCAATGCGGCCACGGACGCGTCGGAAATGTCGACGGCAGGCGTCGGCGGCGCGCGCTCGGCCACCTCGGCCGGCAGGCGCAGCCAGAAGACCGATCCGCGTCCGGGCGCGGATTCGACGCCGACCGTGCCGCCCATCAGCTCGGCCAGCCGCTGGCTGATGGACAGGCCCAGACCGGTGCCGCCGAACTTGCGCGAGGTCGAGGAGTCGGCCTGCGTGAAGGCGCGGAACATCTTGGCGGTCTGCTCGGGCGTCATGCCGATGCCGGTGTCGCGCACCTCGATCAGCACGCGCTCCGCCCGCTCGCCCATCGCCTCGGCTTCCAGCCGCACGCTGGCGACGACGCTGCCGTTTTCGGTGAACTTGACCGCGTTCGACAGGTAGTTGAGCACGATCTGCCGCACGCGCGTGGGATCGGCGACGATCCGTGCCGGCAGTTGCGGGTCGATCTCGACGACGAGGTCGAGCCCCCGCTCGTCCGCGCGCGCGGCGACCAGTTCGGCCGCTTCCTCGACCACGTCGCCCAGATCGACGGGCAGGCGTTCGAATTCGATGCGGCCCGCCTCGATCTTCGAGAAATCGAGGATGTCGTTGAGGATCGTCATCAGCGCGTCGGCCGAGCCGCGGATGACCTTCGCCATCTCGCGCTGGTCGGCACTGAGGTCCGTCTGCTCCAGCATCTCCGCCATCGACATGACGCCGTTCATCGGCGTGCGGATTTCGTGGCTCATCGTCGCAAGGAAGCTCGATTTGGCCTTCGTCGCCTCTTCGGCAGCGGCCGTAGCGGCGCGCAGCGCGGCTTCCGCCTTCTTGCGCTCGGTCGCGTCTCGCACGGCGGCAGCGACGAACTCCTCGCCCGGGATCGGGTTCAGGCTGATCTCGACCGGGAATTCGCGGCCGTGCTTGTCGACGGCGAAAAGGTCGCGGCCAGCACCCATCTCGCGCGCGGTCGGGCTTTTCGCGTAGTTGCCGCGCAGGCCTTCGTGGTGCGCGTGGAAGCGCCGCGGGATCAGCAGTTCGATGGGTTTGTCGACCAGTTCCTCGCGCCGGTAGCCGAACACGGCCTCCGCCTGCCGGTTGAGGTAGCGGATGCGACCCTTGCGGTCGACGATGAACATCGCGTCGGGCGTGCCTTCGAGAAGGGCCTCGGTGCGCTTGCGCTCGCGGCGCGCGGTTTCCTCCGAGGCGCGCAGCTCGGTCACGTCGAGCATCCAGAACAGCGCGCACGCCTCGCCCTGGAATTCGATGCGTTCGGCCGATATCTGCAGCACCGACGTCGTTCCGTCGCCCAGATCGATGCGGAACTCGACCGCCGTCACGGCCGTCTGCCGGCGCAGCTTCTGCAGGATCTGGTCGACCGCGTCCGCTGTCTCGTCCTGCGTCTTCAATACGAACGTGCCGTCGACGAGGTCGCGCTTGGTATGGCCAAGCAGGGTGGCGGCGCGCTCGTTGGCGAAAACGACGCCGCGACCTTCCAGCCGGACGACGACGGCGCCCGCCGGACCGCTGTCGAGCAGTTCGACCAGGCGCGCCTCGCCCTCCTTCAGCTTCTCGGTGAGGCGATCGGTCTCGACCAGCGCCTCGCGGAAGACGACCATGCCCTGCGCGAGGCGGCCGATCTCGTCCGTCCGGTTCGTGAACGGCACGTCGAGCGCGCGCTGACCGGAGGTGAGGCGGGCGAGCGTCTGCGTCAGCGTGGCGAGCGGCGAGCCGATGCCGCGCGCGAACAGTGCGGCGGCGACGGATATCGCGGCGCTCAGCAGCAGGGCGGCGGAGAAGTTGAGGAGCGTGATGGCGAAGATGCGCCGGTCGATCTCGCTGCGGTCGCTTTTCGCCACGACCGCCCAGCGCACGCCGTAGAGGTCGATCGGCATGATCGCCGCGATCACGCTCTTGTGGCGATAGTCGGTGTAGTGGACGATCTCGGTTTCGCCGTCGAGCGCCCGGCCCATGCCCTCGCTGCCGACGCGCACGGAAAACGCCGTGCCGGGCGCGAAACGGGGATCGTTGCGCAGGATCTGGTCCTCGCCGGCGATCAGCACTTCGCCGGTTTCGCCCAGCGGCGGGGCGGAGCGGATGATCGAGGCGAAGTTTGCGTTGGGCACCAGCATCAGCGCCGCGCCCAGAACCAAGCCCGCGCCGTTCTCGACCGGCAAGGCGAGGATGGCTGTGGCTTCGCGGCCGTTGGGCGAATAGGTCCCGGTGTCGGAAAAAGAGGGCTGGTGGGGCGGATTGGCGGTCATCGCGCCGACGAAGGCCTTGGCGGCGAGGCTGCCCGGCATGGATGCCAGCAGGTTGACGCCGAAATCCGCGCGCTTGCGCACCGAATAGAAGACCGTGCCGGAGCGGTCGACGAACAGCAGGTCGGGCGCGCCGGTCTCCTGCGCCCAGCGCAGCCAGTGGCGGTGATAGGCGGCGTGATAGGCGTCGTAGTCCGTTTCGGTGGCAGCGCTTTCGATGGCGGAGCGCAGTTCGACCGGGCCCGCGGACTCGCCCGCGAAACGTTCGAGAATCTTGCGCCGTTCGGCGTCGTCCAGCCGCGCGAAGGTGCCGGCAAGGTCGGCGAACTGCGTGCGCAGCGCCGGGTTGAGCGTCGCCACGCGCAGGGCGCCGGCCGCATCGGAAAGATTCGTGCGGATGCCGGTGGCGACGGCGTTGCGCAGGTCCTCGACGCTGCGCTCGGCGGTCTGCAGCAGGCGGTTATAGGTTCCGTAGGCCGAAAGCGCGGCCACGAGCGTGCCCGTCAGCATGCAGAGCAACGCCACGAAGGCGACGATACGTGTCGAAAGCGAGCGGCTTTTCATGGGGGACCCCGCCACGGCCGCGCCCGCGTTCCCCGGACGTCGGCCGGGATCGATCAAATCACAACAAATGTGGGGGAGGCAACTTCAGGACCCCGCCGCCGCGTCCGGCTCAGGAGGTGCCTTCGGCGGGCTTGCCGGGTGCGGTCTGGCGTTCGGGCGCCAGACGGCTCGCGCGCAGGTCGCCGGTCGCCTCCAGCAGCGGGTAGGCGACGGCCACGAAGTGCGAGTGGATGCGCTTCAGGTCGCGCAGCACGTCGAGATGCAGCGAACTCGTCTCGATCGTGTCGGGGTTGCGGCCGCGCAGGCGCTCGATGTGCTTTTCGGCCGCGCGCCGCTCGCGTTCGCGGAACTCGACCTTCTCGGCGATCATCTGACGGGCCATCTTGGCATCGCCCTGCATGAACACCGCCAGCGCCAGACGCAGCGTGTCGAGCAGCGCCACGTGCAGCGCCTCGATCTCGGCCATGCCCTCGTCGGAGAAGCGCAGCCGGTTCTTCATCTTCTTGATCGCGAGTTCGATCAGGTTCTTGTCGACGATGTCGCCCGCGTGTTCGAG
>JAYRKO010000610.1:0-2083 GCA_041905745.1 Tagaea sp.
ACCACGCGCGCGGCCGTGCCGTCGTTCTCGGCCTTGGCGACGAAGCAGGCGACCTTCGTCGAGCCGAGATCGAGGGCGGCAATCAGGCCGTTTCGCGATTTACGCTTGTTCTTGCGCAAGAGCGTGGCTCCTTCACGTCGGCTTGTTGGCGGCGCGCTTGACGGGCGCGGAAACGGGGGCGGTCTGCGCGGGCTGCTGGTCGCGGCCCATGCGCAGGATGAGGCGGTCGGGCAGGCGCAGGTCGACGGCCACGAGGTTGCGGTCGATGAGGCCGTTCTCGCGCGCGAGCTGGGCGAGGCGTTCGTAGGCGGCACCCGCGTTCGTCTCGGGCAGGTTGACGTCCACGCCGTTGTCGAGGCGCAGGTTCCAGCGCCGCTGGCCCACGCGAACGGCCGCGACGATGCGTTTCATCAGCGCGGGCTCGGTCTCCAGCAGCGCGACCAACGCCGCGGCGTGCTCGGGCGCGTCGTCGCCCACGACGACCGGGCGGTCGGCGAAGCGCGCGGGATCGGTGCCGGCGATTTCTTTGCCCTCGGAATCGATCACGGTGAAGCGGCCCTGGCGCTGCCATAGTGCCAGCGCGATGCGCTCTTCGAGCTGGACGAGGATCGTGCCCGGCAGGCGGCGTTCGACCGTCGCGCGGCGCACCCAGGGAAGCTTCTCCAGCTCCGCCTTCGCCGCGTAGGGATCGAAGGCGAGGATGGGTGCCCCCTTGCGCGCGTCGAGCACGGCACGCAGGTCGCGCGCGTCGGTTTCGACGCGGCCTTCGATGCGCACCTCGGCGATGGCGAGACCCGCATGCGCGCCGGCGTTCGTCGCCAGCCGCGAAACGTCCTCGCGCAGGTCGGCAAGCGAGTCGGCCGCACCGTGCGTCCACGCCCACGCGAAGCTTCCCCCGCCGCCGGCGAGCGCCAGAAAGGCGAGCGAAAGCTTCGTCGCGCGCGCCGACGGGCGCAGCGAGAAGAGACGGCGCCAGCCGAAGCGGCGCTGCGGTTTCTTGGAGCGGCTGCGACGGAAGATCATGCGGACACCTTGGGAACCGGCCCGTCGTGGCGCGCATGCTCGACGAGCCACGCGCACAGGTCGGGGAAATTCGTGCCGGCGGCGGCCGCGATCTCGGGAACCAGCGAGAGCGGCGTCATGCCGGGCTGCGTGTTGACTTCGAGCAGGCACAGCTGGCCGGGTTCGCCGCGCGTGTCGTCGTAGCGGATGTCGGCCCGGCTCACGCCGCGGCAGCCGAGCGCGCGGTGCGCTTCCAGCGCGATCTCCATCGCGCGCTGGTAGGCGCGCGCGTCGATGGGGGCCGGGCACAGGTGGATCGCCTTGCCGTCGGTGTATTTGGCCGCGTAGTCGTAGAAACCGTTGTTGGGGCGGATTTCGAGCACGCCCAGCGCCTTGGCCGAGCCGTTGGCACCCAGCACGGCGACCGTCAGCTCGCGGCCGGGCACGTAGCGTTCCACCAGCACTTCCTCGTCGAATTCCCACGGCTCGGCGGCAAGCGCGTCGAGATCGGATTTTTCGAGAACGATCTTCACGCCCACGGACGAGCCTTCGTTCGTGGGCTTCATCACGAAGGGAACGGGCATCGCGCGGCCGGCCAGCACGTCCTCGCGGTGGAAGACGCCACCGTCGGCCACGGGCAGGCCGTGCGCGGCGAAAAGCTTGCGCGCGACGGGCTTGTCCATCGCCATGGCGGACGCGAGCAGGCCCGAATGCGTATAGGGCACGCGCGCGAGGTCGAGCACGCCCTGGATCGTGCCGTCCTCGGCGTAGCGGCCGTGCAGCGCGTTGAAGACCGCATCGGGCTTGGGGTCGAGTGCGGCGACGAGGCCTTCGAGCGAACGGAAATCGTGCTCGACCACCTCGTAGCCCTTCGTGCGCAGGGCGGCGGCACACTCGCGTCCCGACACGAGGCTCACCTCGCGTTCGGCCGAAAGCCCGCCCATCAGCACCAGCACGCGCGTCATTTGCCGCCCTCCAGCCGCACGCCGATGCGCTTGATCTCCCAGCGCAGCTCGACGCCGAATTTCGCGTTCACCCGCGCGCGCACGTCCTCGCCCAGATCCTCGAGATCCGCAGCCGT
>JAYRKO010000611.1:0-2082 GCA_041905745.1 Tagaea sp.
CAATGCGCCGAGATCGGCGCGAAGCCCGATGCGGTCGTGGTGTGCTGCGGCGGCGGCGGGCTCGTTTCCGGCACGGCGCTGGCGCTGTCCGACGCGATGCCGGGTGTGCCGGTCTACGCGGTCGAGCCCGCGGGCTTCGACGACACGAAGCGCAGCCTCGAAGGTGGGACGCGCGTTTCGAACGACCCGGCGGCGCGCTCGATCTGCGACGCCCTCCTCTCGCCCGCGCCCGGCGAAATCACCTTCGCGCTCAACAGCCGGCTGCTGAAGGGTGGCCTCGTCGTCACGGACGACGAGGCGCGTGCCGCCATGCGCACAGCCTTCGTCGAATTCAAGCTCGTCGTCGAGCCGGGCGGCGCCGTGGCGCTTGCCAGCGTCCTCAGCGGAAAGCTGCCGATCCGCGGCAAGACGGTCGTTGCGGTGGCGTCGGGTGGGAATGTCGACCCCGCCCTCTTTGCCCAAGTCCTCGGCGGGTGATGCCGGCAAATTCGGCAAACCCGGCGGTCGTCGCGGGCGCATAGGGCCTCGCAGGGCTGGCCTTCGGCTTGCAAGCGTGGGTGCGGCGCCGGCTCCCGGCGCCGTGCCAACCGCCGAAAGGTCTGCCCCATGCTTCGTCCGATTTCCCGCCGTACGTTCGGTCTCGGTGCCGCCGGCCTCGCGGCTGCGACCCTTTGCGCACCGGCGCTCGCGCAGGCGAAAACGAAGATCAAGTTCACGCTCGACGTCGATTTCTGGGGACCGCAGTCGAACTTCCTCTACGGCGTCGAGAAGGGCTTCTATTCGGACGAAGGGCTCGACGTCCAGGTCGACGGCGGCGCGGGATCCGGACAGGCGGTCACGCGCGTCGCGCAAGGTACCTACGACATCGGGTTTGGCGACTTCGGGACATTGGCACGTTTCACCGCGACGAACCCGCAGACGGCCGTCACGTCGTTCTTCGTGCTGTGGGACCTGCTCCAGCACGGAATCGTCTTCAAGAAGGGCGCCTTCGCCGGCCCCAAGGATATCGAGGGCAAGACGCTTGCAGCTCCCGAACCCGACGCGGGCCGGCAGATGTTTCCGCTTTTCGCGCGCGTCGCCGGCATCGACCCTTCGAAGGTGACGCTGCGCCACATCGATTTCCCGCTGCGCGAGACGCTTGTCGTGCGCGGCGAAGCGCAGGGCGCCACCGGTTTCGTTTCGTCGGTCGCGCTCAACATGGTCAGGGCCGGCGTGCCGCTCGACCAGATCGGGTGGATCGCCTACGCCAGCGTGGGGATCGACCTGTTCGGTTCCACGATCTTTGCGCGCAAGGACTACCTCGAAAAGAACCCGGCGATCGCGCGCGGCTTTGCAAAGGCGACCGCACGTTCGATGCAGGCGATGATCGCCGACCCGCGCGCATCGATCCAGGCCGCGATCCGCCGTCAGCCCTTGAACTCGATGGAAGTCGAGCTGCCGCGCTACCAGATGGTGCTCGAACAGTCGATCGCCACGCCCAACTGCCGGGCGAACGGGATCGGCCATGTCGACCCGGCCCGACTGACCAAGAACATCCGCCAGCTTTGCGAGACCTTCGCCATCGCGCAGGTTCCGGCGAACGACCTCATCTATACCGACGCCTATCTCCCGCCGGCGGATCTGCGCAAACTGCCCCCCGGCGTCTGATACGCGACTGCGCCGCCGGCTCGGGGCCGACGAAGCCGGGCACGTCGAAGCCGTTGCGCGAGCGCACGCGGACCGTTAATGCTCGTCTCGGCCGGCGTGGAACGGCGGAGGCGGACCGTTGTCGAGACCTGCGACCCAGCATACGAGGCGCGAGGTCGAGAGCCTGTTAAGCGCTCTCGAGGGTCACGCCGACAATGTCATTACGGCGGCCAAGGAGGTCTCCGGCGCGCTCGCGCAGGAGGAGTTCGGGATCTACGCCAAGTTCCGGGCGCATTGCGACGATTTCGACACGCTCGCGATCGTCATCGAATACCGGCTCAAGAATCTCCGCGGTGGCCGCGACAAGGCGCTGGAGGCGCAATTCGAAGAGCTGACGCTTTTCATGCTGTCGGCGACGCTTCAGACGAGCCTTCACTTCCTGCGCCTTCTCGCGAA
>JAYRKO010000612.1:0-2078 GCA_041905745.1 Tagaea sp.
TCACCGACATCCGCACCGACGACAACATCCAGGTCCTCGTGCCCAACGGCAAGATCTGGGGCGACAAGGTCACCAACCATTCGAAGTACCAGATGAAGCGGCTCGACTTCGAGATCGCGGTGCCGGACTCCGCCGACATCGAGAAGGCCTGCGCGAAGATCGAGGCGACGGCCTCGGGCGATCCGCGCGTGCTGAAGTCGCCCGCCCCCGACGCGATCGTCACCAAGTACTCGGCCGACGGCGTCACGCTGGCGCTGCGCGTGTGGGTGGCGCCGGCCGACGAGGGCGCGATGCGTTCTTCGATGAACCTCGCGCTGCGCAATCTCACCAAGAACGGCTTCGCCTGAGGAACCCGATGTCCGTTCGTGCGGCAAAATTCAGGATCGGCGAGGTCGTCCGCCACCGGATCTTCGAGTTCCGCGGCGTCGTCTACGACGTCGACCCGGTCTTCGCGAACACCGAGGAATGGTACCAGTCGATCCCGCCCGCCGTGCGGCCGCGCAAGGACCAGCCCTTCTACCATCTCTACGCCGTCAACGCCGACCAGGGGCCCTACCAGGCCTACGTGAGCGAGCAGAACCTGCTGCCCGACGGCGAGAACGGCCCCGTCGAGCATCCGGACGTGAAGCGCGGATTCGGCGAACTGGTAGACGGTATTTATCTTCAGAAGCGCGACGCGCGCGTCCTGAACTGATCCTTCAGGCCCGGTGCGCGAGCACGACGTCGAGGAACGCCTTGCCGTAGCGGGCGAGCTTCGCCTCGCCGATGCCGTGGACCAGACGCATGTCCTCCAGCGTCTTGGGCCCGATCGCCGCCATCTCGACGAGCGTGCGGTCGGCGAAGACGACGTAGGCCGGCTGGCGGATCTCCTTGGCGATGCGCGTGCGCAGCGCCTTCAGCGCCGCCAGCAGGTCGGCATGTTCGGGCGCCGTCGCGATCGCGGCGCGCCCGCCCGCCTCGCGCTTCTTCTCGGCCTTGCCCTGCCACAGCGCGTCCTTTCGCGCCTCGAACGGCTTCTCGCCGCGCAGCACCGCCAGCCCCTCGTCGGTGATCGACCACGTGCCGTGGCCGGCGATGTCGAGCGTCGTCAGCCCGGCCGCGTACATCTGGCGGAAGATCGACCGCCATTCGCCCGCCTGCCGATCCTTGCCCACGCCGAAGGTGGGCAGGCGGTCGTGGCCGTGGCGCGTCATCGCCTCACCCGTCTGGCCCGTCAGCAGCGCGACCAGATGTTCGGTGCCGAAGCGTTCGCCCGTGCGCGCGATCGCCGACATCGCCTTGCGCGCCTCGGTCGTCGCGTCGACCGTCTCCACACCGTCGGCGCACAGGTCGCAGTTGCCGCACGGCTCCGACGCTTCGCCGAAATAGGCGAGCAGCGTCTGGCGCCGGCAGCGCGGCGCCTCGCACAGCGCCACCAGCGCGTTGAAGCGCTGGCGTTCCACGCGCTTGCGCGCGTCGGGCGCGTCGCCGTCCTCGATCTGCTGGCGGCGCAGGCGCATGTCGTCGAGGCCGAACAGCGTCAGCGTCTCGGCCGGCAGCCCGTCGCGGCCGGCGCGTCCGATCTCCTGATAGTAGCTTTCGACGTTCGAGGGCAGGTCGGCGTGCGCGACGAAACGCACGTCGGGCTTGTCGATGCCCATGCCGAAGGCCACGGTCGCGCACATCACCACGCCGTCCTCCTGCAGGAACGCGTCGTGGTTGGCGCTGCGCAGCGACGCGTCGAGCCCCGCATGGTAGGCGAGCGCGCGGATGCCCGCCTTCTGCAGGGCCTCGGCCATCGCCTCGGTCTTCTTGCGCGAGCTGCAATAGACGATGCCGCTCTGTCCCTTGCGCGCGGAAACGAAGCGTTCGACCTGCTTGCGCGCATTGTCCTTGGGCCGCATGGCAAGCCGCAGGTTCGGCCGGTCGAACGAACGGATGAAGGTGCGCGGGCGTTCGGCGAAGAGCTTGCCCTCGATGTCCTCGCGCGTGGGCGCGTCGGCCGTGGCCGTCAGCGCGATCGTCTGCACGTCGCCCAGATCGCGCCGGATGCGGCCCAGCGCCAGATATTCGGGGCGGAAATCGTGGCCCCATTGCGA
>JAYRKO010000613.1:0-2072 GCA_041905745.1 Tagaea sp.
TGCTGGCCCTCGTGGCCGCAAACCTTTCGCAGTCCGCGCCCGAGCGGGCGGCCGAGTAGGGGCTGGCAACGGCCCGGCCGCACACCTAGATTGATCCGATGCGTCGCGCGAGTCCCGCAGATCCCCTCCACGTTCCCGGCGTCGACGACCGCGAGGTCCGGACGATCGCGCGGCTGCTTCCCTATCTGTGGCCGAAGGACCGGCCCGAAGTGCGCGTGCGTGTCGTCGCGGCGTTGCTGCTGCTGGCCGGCGCCAAGGTCGCGACGATCGTCGTACCGCTGTTCTACCGCTACGCGGTCGACGCGCTGTCCGGACAGGGCGGATCGGCGGTCGCGGTGCCGCTGGGGATCGTGCTTGCCTATGGCGGTGCGCGCGTCTGCGCGCAGGCCTTCTCCGAACTGCGCGAGATCGTCTTCGCGCGCGTCGCGCATCAGGCCATGCACAAGGTGGCACTGGAAACCTTCCAGCACCTCCACCTGCTTTCGCTGCGCTTCCATCTCGACCGGCAGACCGGCGGTCTCAACCGCGCGATCGAGCGCGGGACGGCCGGCATCGAGAACCTGCTGCACTTCACGCTGTTCCAGGTCGTGCCGACGTTCCTGGAAATCGCGATGGTGTGCGGCACGCTCTGGTATCTCTACGACTGGCGTTTTGCCGCCGTCACTCTCGCGACGATCGCGATCTACGTCGCCTACACTTTCGCCGTGACGGCATGGCGGCTGCGCTACCGCCGCGCGATGCTGGAGGCGGAGGGCGAAGCCTCGACCAAGGCCATCGACAGCCTGCTCAACTACGAGACGGTCAAATATTTCGGCAACGAGGCGCACGAAGCGCGGCGCTTCGACCGCTCGCTCGACGCCTACGAGCGCGCGGCGATCTTGTCGAAGACCTCGCTGTCGCTGCTGAACGTCGGGCAGGGCTTCACGATCGCCATCGGTCTTACGGCCGTGATGCTGATGGCGGCTTACGACGTCGCGGCGGGCGCCATGACCGTCGGCGGTTTCGTGATGGTGAATGCCTACCTGATCCAGCTCTATCTGCCGCTCAACTTCCTCGGCATGGTCTATCGCGAGATCCGGCAGGCGCTGATCGACATGCAGTCGATGTTCCGCCTGCTGCACGCGAACGCCGAAGTCGTCGACTCGCCGGACGCCAAGGCGCTTGCCGTGTCGGGCGCGCATGTGCGCTTCGAGAATGTCGGGTTCGGCTACGATCCGCGCCGGCCGATCCTGCAGGGCGTCGATCTCGACGTGCCGCCGGGTCGCACGCTCGCCATCGTGGGGGCGTCGGGGGCGGGCAAGTCGACGATCTCGCGCCTCCTGTTCCGCTTCTACGACGTGACGGACGGCGCCATCAGGATCGACGGGCAGGACATCCGCGACGTGACGCAGGCCTCGCTTCGCGCGGCCATCGGCATCGTTCCGCAGGACACGGTCCTGTTCAACGACACTATTTACTACAACATCGCCTATGGCCGTCCGGACGCCTCGCAGGCCGAAGTCGAGGAGGCCGCGAAGCTCGCGCGCATCCACGATTTCGTGCTGTCGCTGCCCGACGGCTATCGCACGCGCGTGGGCGAGCGGGGCCTGAAGCTGTCGGGCGGCGAGCGCCAGCGCGTGTCGATCGCGCGCACGATCCTGAAGCGGCCCAAGCTGCTCGTGTTCGACGAGGCGACCAGCGCGCTCGATACGCGCACCGAGAAGGCGATCCAGGAATCGCTGCGACAGATCTCGGCCGGCGTCACGACGCTGACGATCGCGCACCGGCTTTCGACCGTCGTCGACGCCGACCAGATCGTCGTGCTGGAGAAGGGCCGCGTCGTCGAACGCGGCACCCACAACGAGCTTCTGCTGGCCGACGGCGTCTACGCGCAGATGTGGCGCCGCCAGCTCGAAACGCGCGAGGCGCAGGCCCGCATCGACGCCGCGGCCGGCGACGACCGGCCGCAGGCCGCGCAGTAATCAGCCCAGGTCGATCGCGTAGCTTTCGAGCGGCGGCACGTGCGGGATGAGCCCGTTGGCGTGCATGAACTCGGCGAAGCGCTTCTCGCGCGCGCGGTCGAGACCGCCCGG
>JAYRKO010000614.1:0-2064 GCA_041905745.1 Tagaea sp.
TCGTCGCGACACTGATGGAGATGGTTTCGGCCGGTGCCGTCGCGATCGCCGGCAATCACGACCGCGCGATCGGCGCCGAACGCGTCCAGATGAATTCGCTCGCCGGCAGCGCCATCGAATGGACCGCGGGCCAACTCGACGCAACCGCATCGGGCTTCCTCACCGGTCTGCCGCTGGCGGTCGAGGAAGAGGACCGGCTCTACGTCCATGCCGATGCGTCGGCCCCCGAGCGCTGGATCTACATCGACGAGCCTACGAGCGCGGCCACGAGCCTCGCCGCCACCCGACAGCGCGTGACGTTCTGCGGCCATGTCCATATTCCGATGCTCTACGGGATCACGGCGACACAGAAGCTCTTGAACTTCTCCCCCGTCGAGGCATCCGCAATTCCGCTGCTACGCCAGCGGCGCTGGCTCGCCGTCATCGGCTCCGTGGGCCAGCCGCGCGACCGCAATCCGGCCGCCGCCTACGCGATCTACGACACGGCGACATGCGATTTCACGGCCTTGCGCGTGCCCTACGATGCGGCGACGGCGGCGGAGAAAATCCGCAAGGCGGGCCTGCCGGAGGCACTCGCCGCCCGTCTGGCGCTGGGCAGATAGACCGGAACATGGCTTCCGCAAAGGGACAGCTCGCACCCGGCCAGAAGATCGACGGCTTCACGATCGGTCGCAGCGTCCATATCGGCGGAATGGCCACGCTTTGGTCGGTCGAACATCCGGACCATCCGGGCGCCTTGCTGATGAAAGTTCCGCGGTTGGGCGAAGGCGAAGACCCCGCCGCCATCGTCAGCTTCGAGATGGAGCAGATGATCATGCCGCGCCTGTCGGGCCGGCACGTTCCCCGGTTCGTGGCCGCCGGCGACTTTGCCGTGCTGCCCTATATCGCGATGGAACTGGTCGAAGGCGAGGCCCTGTCGAAATCCCTGTCGGCGACCCCGTTGCCGGCCGAAGACGTCGCGCGGATCGGCGCGCGCATCGCGGTTGCACTCGACGACATCCATCGCCAACAGGTCGTCCATCTCGACATCAAACCAGGCAATATCCTGATGCGCCCGACGGGCGAGGCCGTTCTGGTCGATTTCGGCCTCTCGACACACGCTGCCCTACCCGACCTGATGGAAGAGGAATTCCGCCTGCCTTACGGTTCGGCACCGTACATGGCGCCTGAACAAGTGCTCGGCGAGCGGCGCGATCCGGCCAGCGACCTGTTCGCGCTCGGAGCGGTCATGTATCACCTCGCGACGGGCGAACTCCCGTTCGGCGACCCGCAACGCCTTGCCGGACTGCGGCGGCGGCTGTGGCGAGACCCGGTACCGCCTCGTCGCCTGCGCGCCGACATCCCGCCCTGGCTGCAGGAAGCGATCCTGCGCTGCCTCAGCGTCGATCCTGCGGCACGTCATCCCACGGCGGCACAACTCGCCTTCGATCTCACCCACCCCGACCAGATCGCACTGACCGAGCGTGCCACGCGCGAGCATGCGGACGGCGCGCTTGCCGTGTTCCGGCGTCGCCTAGCCGCTCCGAAGACGAAGCCGCCGCGCCGCCGGACCGCCGTGTCGATCGCCTCACCGGCCCCGATCCTGGCGGTCGCCGTCGATCTCGACGAGGGCTCTACGACGATCGCCGCGTCGCTGCGCGAGGAAGTCGCGCGCACGCTGCGCACGATGCCGCAAGCGCGTCTGGCTTGCCTGAACGTCCTGAAAATCGCGCGGCTGACGGTAGATACGGCGCTGGACGAGGAGAACCGCAATAAGCACGTTCAGCGCATCGTCGGACTGCGGCACTGGGCGGCAAGCCTCAATCTCGATCCGTCGCGGATCACGTTCCACGTGCTTGAGGCGACGGCGCCGGCCGACGCGATCCTCGAATACGTGCAGGTCAACCGGGTCGACCACGTCGTTCTCGGCGCGCGGGCAAAATCGCTGCGCCGCTCGCTGCTCGGCAGCGTGTCGGCGGCCGTCGCCGCGCAGGCGCCCTGCACGGTCACGGTCGCGCGTTCGCGCGGCGCCTACGAATCCTGATTTTCAGAAGGCGATCTGGACCTTCATCGCCCGATTGCGGT
>JAYRKO010000038.1:0-11130 GCA_041905745.1 Tagaea sp.
GTCGAGATCTGGGTCTATTCGACGCGCGTCGAGGCCGTGCACCTGCGCGGCGGCAAGGTCGCGCGCGGCGGCATCCGCTGGTCCGACCGGCGCGAGGATTTCCGCACCGAGATCCTGGGCCTCATCAAGGCGCAGATGGTGAAGAACGCCGTCATCGTGCCGGTGGGTTCGAAGGGCGGCTTCTTCGTGAAGCGCCCGCCCGTGCCCGAGGCGGGCCGCGAGGCGTTCCAGGCCGAAGGAATCGCCTGCTACCAGACGATGATGCGCGGGCTGCTCGACATCACCGACAACATCGCGCCCTCGGGCATCGTGCCGCCCAAGGACGTGCACCGGCGCGACGGCGACGATCCCTATCTCGTCGTCGCCGCCGACAAGGGCACGGCGACGTTCTCCGACATCGCCAACGCGATCTCGATCGAATACGGCCACTGGCTGGGCGACGCGTTCGCCTCGGGCGGCTCGGCCGGCTACGACCACAAGGGCATGGGCATCACCGCGCGGGGTGCCTGGGAAGCGGTCAAGCGCCACTTCCGCGAACTGGGTCTCGACACGCAGACCCAGCCGCACACCTGCGTGGGTGTGGGCGACATGTCGGGCGACGTGTTCGGCAACGGCCTGCTGCGCTCGCCGCACACGCGCCTCGTGGGCGCGTTCGACCACCGCCACATCTTCCTCGATCCCGAGCCCGATGCGGCGAAGGCATATGCGGAGCGCGAGCGGATGTTCAAGCTGCCGCGCTCGTCGTGGGCGGATTACGACGCGAAGCTCATCTCGGAGGGCGGCGGCGTCTTCGACCGCAAGGCGAAATCGATCCGCATTTCGCCGCAGGTCAAGGCGCGCTTCGGCATTTCGGCCGACAGCCTGACGCCGTTCGAACTGATGAAGGCGATGCTGAAGGCCGAGGTCGACCTGCTGTGGTTCGGCGGCATCGGCAACTACATCAAGGCCTCGGGCGAGACGAACGCGGACGCGGGCGACCGCGCCAACGACGCAATCCGCATCAACGGCGGGGACGTGCGCGCGCGCGTGGTCGGCGAGGGCGCCAATCTCGGCTGCACGCAGCGCGGGCGCATCGAATACGCGCTGACGGGCGCGGGCGGGAAGGGCGGGCGCATCAACACCGACGCGATCGACAATTCGGCCGGCGTCGATACGTCCGACCACGAGGTCAACATCAAGGTCCTGCTGGGCGACATCATCGCGCGCGGCGACATGACGCTGAAGCAGCGCGACGCGCTGCTCGCGCGGATGACCGACGAGCTGGGCCTGCAGGTGCTGCGCGACAACTATCTGCAGACGCAGGCGCTGTCGCTGGCGGAAATGGAGGGCGCTTCGGGCGTCGACCGCATCGCGCGGCTGATGCGCGCGCAGGAGAAGACCGGGCGGCTCCACCGCGCGATCGAGTTCCTGCCCGACGACGACGAGCTTGCCGCGCGCGTGGGCGGCGGCAAGGGGCTGACGCGGCCCGAGCTTGCCGTGATGCTCGCCTACGCCAAGATGGCGCTCTACGACGATCTGCTGGCGGGCGACCTGCCCGACGATCCCTATCTGGTCGACGATCTGGTCAAGTATTTTCCGCGCGAGCTGCGCCGCGACCACAAGGACGCGATCCTGCGCCATCGCCTGCGGCGCGAGATCATCGCCACGGTCGCGACGAACTCGATCGTCAACCGCGCGGGCATCGCTTTCGTCCACGAACTGGGCGAGCGCTGCGGCACGGGGCCCGCGGAAGTCGCGCGCGCCTACATCGTCGCGCGGCAGGTCTTCGGCCTGCGCGACATCTGGGGCATGGTCGAAACTCTCGACAACAAGGTCGCGGCCGACGTGCAGTACGCCATGCTGCGTGAGACGATGGCGATCCTCGACCACGCGACGACGTGGCTGTTGCGCCATCTGCCGGGTCGGCTCGAGATCGCGGCCGCCCTCGTGACTTTCGGCGGCGGCATTGCGGAACTGAAGCGCGACATCGCCGGTACGCTCGACGACGGGCGGCGCGCGGCATTCGCCGCGCGGCGCGACCGGCTGGTCGAAGCGGGTGTGCCCGAAGCGCTGGCCGGCGACGTCGCCGGCCTTGCCGACCTTCGCGCGGGTCTCGATCTGGTGCGCATCGCGCAGATCGCCGGCGCGCCCATCGCGGCCGTCGCGCGCTGCTATTTCGCGTTCGGCGCGCGGCTCGGCTTCGACTGGCTGCGCGACACGGCCGCAAAGATCCCCGTGCAGAACCCGTGGCAGGCGCGCGCCGTCGCCGCGACCGTCGACGACCTCTACGCCCAGCAGGCCGAGCTTGCCGCGCGCGCGCTCGCTGCGCACGGCGCCGAGGCCGACGCGGCCGGCGCCTATCTTGCCGCGCGCGGGCCCGCACTGGCCCGCTTCGAGGGGCTGGTCGTCGAACTGCGCGCCAACGCGGCGGCCGATCTCGCCGCGCTTACGGTCGCGGGTCGCGAATTGCGGGCGCTGGTGGCCGGGTGAGTAACTCGGGCGGTGCTGCCGGGCGCACGATCTTCGCGTGGTGCCTTTACGACTGGGCGTCGTCGGCGTTCCCGGCCGTCATCACGACGTTCGTCTTCGCCACGTATTTCACGCAGGCCGTCGCCCCCGATCCGGTGACGGGCACGGCGATGTGGGGCCATGCGACGGCCCTTGCCGGCTTCTGCATCGCCATCGTGGCGCCGCTCGTGGGCGCGGTCGCCGATCATGGCGGCCGGCAGAAGCCGTGGCTTGCCGCCTTCACAGCACTGGCCGTCGTCGCCTGCGCGCTGCTGTGGCGCGTGCGGCCGGACCCGGCCGACGTGCCGCTGGCGCTGGCCGCCTTCGCGCTCGCGACGGTGGCGTTCGAGGTGGCGACGGTCTTCTACAACGCGCTTCTGCCGAAGGTGGCGCCGCCCGACAAGCTTGGCCGCGTGTCGGGCTGGGGCTGGGGGCTCGGCTATGTGGGCGGGATCGTGTGCCTCGCGATCCTTCTGGTTGCGTTCGTGCAGAACCCGAGCCCGCTCTTCGGCCTGTCGCGCGAGGCGGCCGAGCATGTGCGCGTCGTGGGCCCGTTCACGGCGCTGTGGTGGGCCGTGTTCGCGCTGCCCGTGCTGCTGGTGCTGAAGGAGACGGGCCCGCGCGCGGGTGCCGCCGAAGCGCTGCGCAAGGGGCTTGCCGACCTTCGCGGCACGGTCGCCTTCCTGCGCGCGCGGCCCGACATCGCGTGGTTCCTTCTCGCCAACATGATCTACACCGACGGGCTGACGACGCTGTTCGCCTTCGGCGCGATCTACGCGGCCGGTACGTTCGGCATGGCGCTCGACGAGGTGATCGTCTTCGGCATCGCGCTCAACCTCACGGCCGGGATCGGCGCGTTCGGCTTCGCGTGGATCGACGACCGGTTGGGTTCGCGCCGGACGATCGCCATCGGGCTCCTCAGCCTGACGGCGATCGGGGCGGCACTTCTGATGGTCGAATCGAAGACGCTGTTCTGGATCCTCGGCGTGCTGATCGGCCCGTTCTTCGGGCCCGTGCAGGCCGCGAGCCGCTCGCTTGCCGCGCGCATCGCGCCGGAGGAACACCGCACGCAGGTCTTCGGCCTGTTCGCGCTGTCGGGTCGCATCACGGCCTTCGTGGGGCCGGCGGTGCTGGGCACCGTCACCTACGCGTTCGACAGCCAGCGCGCGGGCATGGCGACCGTCCTGCCGTTCTTCCTGATCGGGCTTGCGGTGCTGTGGCGCAAGGCGGGCGAAACGGCTAGATGACGGCGATGGAACCGAAGTGCCGGATCTGCGGCGGGGCCGCGGGCAAACGCCACGACGCGCGCGAGATGATGTACGGCTCGCGCGAGACGTTCGCCTATTTCGAATGCGCCGCCTGCGGCACGCTGCAGATCGAAACGGTGCCCGGCGATCTCGCGCGCCACTATCCGGCCGGCTACTACAGCCTCGACGGCGGCCTGCCGAAGCGGCCGAGCCTGAAGCGCCGGCTCGCGGCGGCATGGGCCTATTCGCGCGACGGCGGGCTGTTCGGCTGGGCGGCCCACGCGCTCAAGCCCAACCCGGAAATGCGGCTGCTGGGCGAACTGGGCATCGCGAAGGACGACGCCATCCTCGACGTGGGCTGCGGCAAGGGTGCGCGCGTGGCGCGGCTGCGGCAGTTCGGCTTCTCGCGCGCCGAGGGGATCGATCCGCATCTCGACGCCGACGTCGCGATGGACGGGCGCAAGATCGCGCGGCGCGCGCGGCTGGACGATGTGCGCGGGCTCTACCGGCTCGTGATGTTCCACCACAGCTTCGAGCATCTGCCCGATCCGCACGCCGCAATTGCCGCCGCGCGCGGCCTGCTGGCGGCCGACGGGCGCATCCTGATCCGCGTGCCGACCTGTTCCTCGCACGCGTGGGCGACCTACGGCACCGACTGGGTCCAGCTCGACGCGCCGCGCCACCTGTTCCTGTTCAGTCGGGACGGCTTCCGGCAGCTCGCCGCCGCGCACGACCTCAAGATCGTGCGCATCGAGGACGATTCGGACGCGTTCCAGTTCTGGGGGTCCGAGCAGTACCGGCGCGGCATCCCGATGAACGACCCGCGCGCGCATTCCAAGAAGGCTCCGCTGTTCGATGCGGCGCGGATCGCGGCCTGGGATGCGGAGGCGAAGGCGCTGAATGCGGCGGGCCGGGGCGACCAGTTCGCGGCCGTGCTGGCGCCGGCGTGACGCTTCGATATTCGTCGCGACGGCGAACCTAGGCGAAAAGAAACAGACTGGCAATCCCGCGCGGCGCGCAATAAATACGGGCCCCTTCGCATCCGGTGGGGGCTTCGATGATCGCTTGCGGGCTGGATTTCGGGACGTCGAACTCGGCGATCGGCGTATGGCGCGACGGGGCCGCCGTGCTCGCGCCCGTCGAGGCGGGCGACACGCTGATCCCCAGCGCCGTCTTCATCGACTACGAGGCGAAGGGCCAGGCGCTGTTCGGCAACGCGGCGATCGCGGCCTATGTCGAGCAGAACGACGGGCGGCTGATGCGCGCGCTCAAGTCGATCCTGAGTTCGCCGCTGATCGATGAGGAAACCAGTCTCGCCGGCCGCAAGGTCCCGCTGGCGGCGATCGTCGAGATCTTCGTGCGCCATCTGAAGCGCAAGGCCGAGGAATTCGCCGGCCGGGAGATCGCGCGCGTCGTGCACGGCCGGCCGGTGCGCTTCGTCGACGACGACGACGCGGCCGACGCCCGCGCGCAGGCCGTCCTCGAAGGGATCGCCCGGCGCGTAGGCTTTCGCGAGGTGGCGTTCGTCTACGAACCCATCGCGGCCGCGCACCATTACGAGGCGAAGGTCGAGCGGGAAGAACTCGTGCTGATCGCCGACATCGGCGGCGGCACCAGCGACTTTTCCGTGATCCGCGTCGGGCCGCAGCATCGCGGACGGGCCGACCGCAGCCGCGACGTGCTCGCGAATGCCGGCGCGCGCGTGGGCGGCACCGATTTCGACACGGCGCTGAGCCTTGCGGCGGCGATGCCGCTGCTGGGCTTCGGCTCGCAACTCGTCGAAAAGGACCTGCCGATGCCGGGCGCGCTCTATCACGAGCTGGCGACGTGGCCGACGATCAACTTCGCCTACACCTACCGGAACGAGCGGGAAGTGGCCGGGCTCGTCGCCGAGGCGCGCGAGCCGGACAAGGTCGAGCGGCTGCTGAAGGTGCTGCGCCAGCGGCTCGGCCACCGGCTGGCCTTCGCGGTCGAAGCGGCCAAGCTCGAGCTGAGCGCCGCCGAGGCGGCGGCCGTGCCGCTCGCGTTTCTGGAACCGGGCCTATCCCTCGACGCGTCGCGCGCGCAGTTCGACGGCGCGATCGCGGCGAAGACGGACCGGCTCCACCGCACGGCACGCGACTGCATTGCGGCGGCGGGACTGAGGCCGGACGGGATCGATACGATCTTCCTGACCGGCGGGTCGAGCCGCGTGCCGGCCGTACGCGCCGCGATCGCAAAGGCCGCCCCGTCGGCGCGGCTTGCGGGCGATTCCGATCTGCTGTCGGTCGCGCTGGGCCTGACGCGGATCGCGGGGACGCCGGCCTGACGGCTCAGTGCCGGAAGTGGCGCATGCCGGTCATGACCATCGCCAGACCCTTCTCGTCGGCGGCGGCGATCACTTCGGCATCGCGCATCGAACCGCCGGGCTGGATCACGGCGGTCGCACCGGCGGCGGCGGCGGCAAGCAGCCCGTCGGCGAAGGGGAAGAACGCGTCCGACGCGACGACCGAGCCGATGCAGCGGCTCTGCGCCTCGCCCGCGGCCTTGGCGGCTTCTTCGGCCTTCGTCGCGGCGATGCGCGAGGAATCGACGCGGCTCATCTGGCCCGCCCCGATGCCCACAGTCACGGCATCCTTCACGTAGACGATGGCGTTCGACTTCACGTGCTTGGCCACACGGAAGGCGAAGAGCATGTCGTCCATCTCCGCCTTCGTGGGCTGGCGCTTGGTGACGACCTTGAGGTCAGCCGGCAACACGCGGCCCGCATCGCGCGACTGGACGAGCATGCCGCCCGAAACGGTCTTGAACGTCGTGCCGAGCGCCAGCGGATCGGGCATGGCGCCCGTCAGCAGCAGGCGCAGGTTCTTCTTGGCGGCGAGAACGGCCTTGGCGCCCTCGTCGGCGTCGGGCGCCACGATCACCTCGACGAAGATCTTGGCGATCTCGGCGGCGGTCGCCGCGTCGAGCGGGCGGTTCAGCGCCACGATGCCGCCGAAGGCGGAGACCGGATCGCACGCGAGCGCCTTCACGTAGGCGTCGTGCAGGCCCTTGCCCAGCGCCACGCCGCACGGATTGGCGTGCTTGACGATGACGCAGGCGGGCTTGTCGAACTCGGCCACCGCCTCGAACGCGGCATCCGTGTCGTTGAGGTTGTTGTAGGAAAGCTCCTTGCCCTGGAGCTGACTTGCCGTCGCCACGCCCGGCCGGTTCGTGCCATCGACATAGAAGGCCGCGTCCTGGTGCGGGTTCTCGCCGTAGCGCAGCGCCTGCTGGCGCTTCAGCGTGACGTTGAGTCGCTCGGGGAAGCGTTCGCCGAGCTGGCCCGCGAACCAGCCCGAGATCATCGCGTCGTAAGAGCCGGTGTGCGCGTAAGCCGCGGCCGCGTAGCGCTTGCGCAGGCCCAGCGTCGTGGCGCCGCCGTTGGCGTCCATCTCCGCCAGGAGGCCGGCGTACTGCGCGGGCTCGACCATCACGGTCACGAATTCGTGATTCTTCGCGGCCGAACGGATCATCGCCGGGCCGCCGATGTCGATGTTCTCGATGCAGGTGTCGAAATCCGCGCCCTTCGCGACGGTCGCCGCGAACGGGTAGAGATTGACGACGACGAGATCGATGGGCGCGATCTTGTGCGTGTCCATGGCACCCATGTGGTCCTTGGAATCGCGCCGGCCGAGGATGCCGCCGTGGATCGTCGGATGCAGCGTCTTGACGCGGCCGTCCATGATCTCGGGGAAGCCCGTGTGCGCGCCCACTTCCTTGACCGGGATGCCCGCGTCCGCCAGCGCCTTGGCCGACCCGCCGGTCGACAGGATTTCAACCCCGTGCCGGGCGAGCGCGCGGCCGAGATCGAGAAGCCCGGTCTTGTCGGAAACCGAGATCAGCGCGCGGCGGATGCGGATGGCGGACATGGCGGACTCCGGCAGGACGGGAACGGCGCGTTTCTCTAGCACGCGGCACCCCGAGTCGCGAAGCGCCCGCGGGCGCTTCAGGCCGCGATCTTGCGCGCCAGGCGTCGGGCGTCGAGGATGCGCCGGAACGTGCCTGCCACGAAGTCGATCTCGTCGTCGCGGATCGAGGTGGAGGAGGGCAGGCTGAGCCCCGTCGCCGACAGGCGCTTGGCCACCGGGAATTCGCGGTTGCCCGCGTAGCCCTTGTACGGCGGCATTTCGTGCATGCAGTAGAAAAGCGGGCGCGAGTCGATGCCGGCCTCGCCCAGCCGCGCGATCAGGTCGTCACGGTCCAGGTCGACCTGCGCGCGATCGACCGCGACCGAGAAGACCCAGTAGGAATTGTCGAAACCGTCGAGCACGCGCGGGCACTCGATCTCGGCGGCACCGGCGAAACGTTCGACATAGCGCTTGGCGATGCTCTTCTTGCGGGCGAGGAACCCGTCGATCTGCTCGAGCTGGGCGCAGCCGATCGCGGCCTGCAGGTTCGTCAGGCGGTAGTTGAAGCCCACCTCGTCGTGCCAGTAGCGCTTGGCGGGGTTCATGCCGTGGTCGCGCAGCATGCGCGCGCGCGCGGCGACCGCGTCGTCCTTGAACACGACCATGCCGCCTTCGCCGGTCGTGATGAGCTTGTTGGAATAGAAGCTGAACGTGCCGCAATCGCCGATGGCGCCGCACGGCGTTCCGGTCAGCGCCGAACCGACCGCCTCGGCCGCGTCCTCGACGACGACGATGCCGCGGCGCTTGGCGATCGCGAGGATCGGGGCCATGTCGGCGGGCTGGCCGTAGAGATGGACCGGGATCACGGCCTTCGTGCGCGGCGTGATGGCGGCCGCGAAGGCGTCGGGATCCATGTTCCAGGTATCGGGTGCCACGTCGACGATGACGGGGGTGGCGCCGGTATAGATCGCGGCGTTGATCGTCGCGGCGAAAGTCAGGTTCGGGACGATCACCTCGTCGCCCGGTCCGATGCCGAAGGCGGCAAGCGCCAGATGCAGCGCTACGGTACCGTTGGAAACCGCGAGCGCGTGCGGCACGCCCAGGCGCGCGGCGAACTCCGCCTCGAAGCGGCGCACGAAGCTGCCCTGGCTCGAGATCCAGTTCGTCTCGACGCATTCGGTCACGTAGCGCAGCTCGTTGCCGCCGAGCGTCGGTTCGGCGATGGGAATTCGGCGGCTGCCCACCGGCGTGCGCACGCCGGTCGGACGGTTCGCGGCGTCGAGCGTCGGTGCCACGCCGTCGGCCGTCGCGCCGACAGGCGTCATCGCGTCCGCCACCTGCGCGTCGGGCCGCGCGCCGCGCGTCAGTGCCGCGGCCACGTCCTGCGGCGCCAGTCGGCCGACCAGCCGGCCGTCGCCGTCCGTCACGAAGGCGAAGGCAAGCGCGTTGCGGTCGAGCCGGGCGGCGGCCGCGGCAAGCGTATCGGCGGCCGAAACGGTGTGGTCGGCGAGGGCGTACTCGATGGGCACGACGGAGGGAACCTTTCGCGGAATGGCGCGGGCGAACGGGCCCGCACCCGCCTTAACGATTGGCGGCCTTTATCTAATCCCGGGTCCCGGCGCCGTCCAGCGAAGAAGGGCTTGCCGCCGGCCGGGCAGGGCTTTATCACGCCAGCGATGGGGCCGATCGCGCCGGACGATGGAATTCGCGGAAAACGGGTGATGTTGACCGGCGCCTCGCGCGGTATCGGAGCGGCCGCGGCGCACGCTTTCGCGCGGCTGGGCGCCCAAGTCGGCATCCATAGCCGGGCGGGGGGGGCCGGCGCCCAAGCCGTGTCGGACGCCTGCCCGGGTAGCCGGGTCTTTGCGGCCGATCTGTCGCGCGCCGGCGAGGCGGGGCCGCTTCTCGATGCGTTCGTGGATTGGGCCGGCGGGATCGACATCCTCGTCAACAATGCCGGCGGGGTCCCGGACGACGCCGAGGCGACCCGCACGCTCAATCTGGACTCGCCCGTCGCCCTCATCGAAAAGGCCTGGCCGCACTTCCTCGCCCGCGGAGGCGGCAGCGTCGTCAACGTGTCGAGCGCGGTGGCCGGCCGGGCCGCATCGCCGCGTCTTGCATCCTATGCGGTCGCGAAGGCCGGGCTCGAACAGGCGACGCGCAACTTCGCGCTCGCCGGCGCCAGTGCCGGCATCCGCGTGAACGCAATCCGGCCGGGCGTCGTCGACACCGATCTCAACCGTCGGCCCGACGATGCGGACGGCTCGAAATTCGCCGCGCGCGCCGCGCGCGTTCCGGTCGGCCGCGCGGCAAGGCCCGACGAAATTGCGGCCGCGATCCTTTTTCTTGCCGGCGCAATGTCGGGTTATACGACCGGCACGGTTCTCACCGTCGCAGGGGGCGAGTAGAGCGTCCGCATGCTGCGCCTGCTTTCCGTCGGCATCACGCTTCTGATTTCGGGTGCGATCGTCTGGTTCGTCGGGCCGGTCGAACTGTGGCGCGCGCTTTCGGGCGTGCCCGCCGGCACGGCGGCCGGCATGATCGCGCTGCTCAGCGTCAATCTCGCTCTCGTGCTTGCGCGGCTGCACTGGACGCTGCGCCACACAGGCGTGAGCGTGCCTTGGCTCGTTTCCCTGCGTGCCGGGGCCGCCGGGCTCGTCTCGAGCCTATTCGTCTTCAATCTGTTCGGGACGATCCTCGGCCGCCACTATACGCTGCAGGCGCATGGCGTGTCGGCGCCGGCGGTCGTGCTGGTGTCCGGCTATGAGCGGTTCGTGATGGCGCTCGTGGGGCTCGTGCTTGCTGCCTTCGGGTTCCACTTCCTGTTCGGTGCGGAGGCCGTGCGCTCGGCCTTCGCACGCACGCCGCTTCTGCCGGCCGCGATCGTGCTGCCGCTGGCGTTGGCGCTTTCCTTCGCGATCGCCCGCCCGCAGCGCGAGATGGCGCTCCTGCGCCGCTTGCTGGCGCCGGCGGCACTCGCGCGCGCGGGCGCAATCGCGGGTATCACGCTTGCCGCCAACGTCACGGTCTTCGCCGCTTACGCGCTCGCCGTGCGCGGGCTGGCGCCGCAAGTAAGCTGGGAAGGCGGGCTTGCCGCCGCCGCCATCGTGACGCTTGCGGCGAGCCTGCCGCTGTCCGTCAACGGCTGGGGCATCCGCGAACTCGCATCGGTCTACGCGTTCGGCGCACTGGGCGTGGGTTCGGCGCAGGCCGTCGCGGCCTCCGTCCTCATCGGCCTCTGCTCGACGCTCGTCGTCGGCTTCGCGGCACCGCTGCTGCTGATGCCCGACGCCGCGCGCCGGGCCCGCACGGGATCGACCGCCGAAGCCGAGGCGGACGGGCGCCATTTCGCGCGCGCGGCGGCGCTTCTTCTCGGCCACCTCTCGGCCTTCTTCCTGTTCTTCCAGGTGCAGGCGCCGATCGCGAACGGCTGGATCACGCTCAATCTGGCCGATCCGCTGGCCGTACTCGCATTGTGTCTCGTGGCCGTCTCGCTCGTGGCGACGCGCACGATGCCGCTGCGGCTG
>JAYRKO010000615.1:0-2062 GCA_041905745.1 Tagaea sp.
ACGATCGACTTCTTGCCCGCCTCGAACATGTCGCGCGTGGGCACCTTCGGGACGATGACGTAGCCGGCCTTTTCCAGCGCTTCGATCGCGGCATAGGCCTGCTTCGTGTAGTCCTCGAAGAAATAGCGCGTATCGGCCTTGCGGATCGCGCGGGCGATCAGCATGTCGGGGGTATCGCTCATCGGCTACTCGAACAGCTTGTCGATGTCGGCCTGGGAATTTGTCTTTTCGGCATCCTGCGGGCCGTGCAGGACGACGCCGCCGGCATCCTTGATCTCCAGCGCATCCTCGTCGGGCAGCGGCACTTGCCCGATCTCCGCATGGCCCCAGATTTCGAGCATTTTCTGCACGCGCTCTTCGATGAAGGCGAGCGTGCGGACGACCTTGTTGATGCGCTGGCCGGTCAGGTCCTGGAACGAGCACGCCTCGATGATGTTCGTGCACATGTCCGAGATTTCGGAGACGCGCTGCATGGCGTAGTCGTCGAGTTGCAGCGAGCGGACCTCGCGCGCGATTTCCTCGATGCGCTCGACGCCGTCGAAGATGCGCGAGGTCGCCTCCTCGGTCTGCGCGACGACGGCCGAAAGCTCGATCGACGCGGACGACAGCTTGTCCTGGCGCGCCAGCGGATGCTTGAGCGCGCCGATCTCGCGCTTGGTCTGCTCGATGCGGCTGGCGATGCCCTGCACCTCGCCGCGAATGCGCTCGATCTCGTTGTGGTCGAGATTGATGAAACTGTCGATCTTGCGCGCGATGCCCTGCACCTCGCCGCGCAGCGCTTCGAGGGCGGCCGTCGTGCGCGCGTCGTCGATCTGAATGGTGCCGTTGCCGGCCGAAGCGGCGGCGTGTGCGGCTCCGTTCACCGGCGCGCGACCTTCGCGCATCAGCAGCTTTTCGGCCGTAAAGACGGACTTCTGCGGCGGCGCCATGACCCTGCTATCCCTCAAACCAGCGATAAAATTCCCAAACGCCGGCCCCATCCGGGCCGGAGCGATAATTTTATCACGAACGACTCGACGAAGGCGCGGAATAAAAAGCCCCGCTCAGGGCCGGGCGAGCAGCACCCGGTTGCCGCCGGCCACGACGATGTTGAGCACGTCGGGCGCCGTCGCGGCGAGCCAGCGCAGATAGTCGAGCGCCTGCATCGCCTGCCCCATCCCGACCGGCCGGCCGTGAACCAGCGAAATGGTCGTGAGCGCGCCCAGCACGCGGATGTCGATGAGCTTGCGCGGATCGTCGAGCGCCACGGTATCCGAAGGCCCGATCAGCGCCAGCAACTCGGTGGAAAGATCGATGTTGATGCCGGCGAAATCGTCCCCCCAACCCGGGAAGCGCGCGGCCCAGCGCTGCTTGAAGCGCTCGAAATCGGCGGCCTGCGAACCCAGCGCCTTGTCGGGCGCCGTTCCCGCACCGGCGCGGGTGTCGACGTCGACGATCGTCGCATCGGTCACGATCTCGCAGCGCCCGCCCGCCGCCCACACCCGCATGCCGAGATCCGGGTCGGCGAAGTGCTTGCGATAGCCTTCGTCGAACGCACCGCCCGCGCGTTCGAGCGTCGAGGGCCGCGCGACGAAGAAATACGGGTAGTAGCGGCCGTAGACCGAGCCGACGAAGGTCAGATGCCCGGACCGTCGCGGGAAGCCGAGCAGCAGTGTCGGACATGCGGCCTCGCGCCGCGCCAGTTGGGCCAACGCCAGACGCAGCGCGCCCTTCGTCAGGCGGTTGTCGTCGGCGATCAATGCGATCACGTCGCCGGTCGCGTTCGCGAAGCCGAGATTGCATGCCGCGATCGAGCCGCGCGGCGCCGTCTCGGCAACCCAGCGCACGCCGGGGCGCGACACCTCGTAGGGCGAGACGACGACGATTTCGTGGTCGATGCCTTCGGCCGCTTCGTGCGCGGCGTCGAGCGCGCCGTCGATCAGTTCGGGGAAAAGGCTCGGCAGGACGAGGCTGAGTTTCACGGTGCGCGCTCCAGCGGTCGGTTTTCGCGCCACCACGCGATGGTGCGCGCGATCCCCTCGTCGAGGCCGATGCGCGGGCGCCAGCCGAGTTCGGCCGCCGC
>JAYRKO010000039.1:0-11107 GCA_041905745.1 Tagaea sp.
GGCCGCTTCAAGGATTACATCTCCGTCCAGAAGCCCAACGGCTACCGTTCGCTGCACACCGGCATCTTCGGGCCCGAGCGCCAGCGCATCGAGATCCAGATCCGCACGCGCGAGATGCACGAGGTCGCCGAATTCGGCGTCGCCGCGCACTGGTCGTACAAGGAAGGCAGGCCGTCCCACGGTGACGCCAAGGGGACGTTCCGCTGGCTGCGCGAACTGCTCGACATCCTCGAGCACGCGTCCAACCCCGAGGAATTCCTCGAGCACACGAAGCTCGAGATGTACCAGGACCAGTGCTTCTGCTTCACGCCCAAGGGCGACCTAATCGCGCTGCCGCGCGGCGCCACGCCGGTCGATTTCGCCTACGCCGTCCACTCCGAGGTCGGCGACCATTGCGTGGGCGCCAAGATCAACGGCCGCATGATGCCGCTGCGCACCGCACTGTCGAACGGCGACCAGGTCGAGATCGTCACGTCCAAGGCGCAGGTGCCGTCGCCGACGTGGGAGCGCTTCGTCGTCACCGGCAAGGCGCGCGCGCGCATCCGGCGCTTCATCCGCGCCCAGCAGCGCCACCAGTTCCTCGATCTCGGCCGTTCGATGCTGCTCAAGGCGTTCAAGGCCGAGGGCTACGACTACGCCGACAAGTCGCTCGAAGGCGCGGTCAAGCCGCTGAAGGCCGAGGACGTCGAGGACCTGATCGCCAAGGTCGGTGCGGGGCAGGTGTCCGACCGCGAGATCCTGGGCGTGCTGTTCCCGGAAAGCCGCCAGCAGCCCAAGCCCGGCAACGTCGTCCCGTTGCGCAAGCAGAAGGCCAAGGAAGGCGGCTCGTCGCACGCGCACGTGCCCATCCGCGGCCTCATTCCCGGCATGGCGATCCATTACGCCGGCTGCTGCCATCCGCTGCCGGGCGACCGGATCGTGGGCATCGTGACGACCGGGCGCGGCGTCACCGTCCACACGATCGACTGCGACACGCTCGAACAGTTCGCCGACCAGCCCGCGCGCTGGCTCGACGTGGGCTGGGAAGTCGACGGCGACGGTGCCGGAAGCTTCGTTGGCCGCGTGTCGCTCGTCGTGCGCAACGAGTCCGGCAGCCTCGGCTCGCTGTCGACGGTCATCGCGAAGAACGGCGGCAACATCACGAACCTCAAGATCGTCAACCGGACGACCGAGTTCTGGGAGATGATCATCGACATCGAGGTGCGCGACCTGAAGCACCTGACGAACGTCATCGCGGCGCTGCGCGCCACGCCCGTCATCAACTCGGCCGAGCGCGCGCGCGGATGATCCTGGGTCTCGGCTCCGATCTCGTCGACATTCGCCGCGTCGAGAAGACTCTCGAACGTTTCGGCGAACGTTTCACGCACCGTCTCTATACGCAGGGCGAGCGCGCGAAGTCCGAGCGGCGCGCCAACCGCGCGGCGAGCTACGCGCGCCGCTTCGCGGCCAAGGAAGCCTGCTCGAAGGCGCTGGGCACGGGCTTCCGCCAGTCGGTCTACTGGCGCGACATGGAGGTCGTGAACCTCCCCGGCGGAAAGCCGACGATGCGGCTGACCGGCGGGGCACTGGCGCGGCTCGAAAAGATGCTGCCCCCCGGCATGCGCGCCCAGATCGACGTAAGCCTGACCGACGATCCCCCGATTGCGCAGGCGATCGTGATCATCACGGCCGTCCCGGCCCCGACTTGACAGCCGGTGCGCCCTAAGCGCCATATCCCGCCCGTTTCCCAACCAGCGACGAACCTGCGATGTCCCTTCCGCCGACCGCCAAGGCCCAAGCCCAGAACGGGCTTCTCGACGTCCTCAAGACGCTCGTCTACGCGGCGCTGATCGCGCTGGGCATCCGCACGCTCGCCTTCGAGCCGTTCAACATCCCCTCGGCCTCGATGGTGCCGACGCTGCTGATCGGCGACTACCTGTTCGTGTCGAAATTCTCCTACGGCTATTCCTTCGCCTCGCTGCCCTACGGCATCAACCTGTTCCCGGGCCGCGTGATGCCGCGCGAACCGCAACGCGGCGACGTCGTCGTCTTCAAACTGCCGAAGGACGGGAAGACGGACTACATCAAGCGGCTGATCGGCCTGCCGGGCGACCGCATCCAGGTCGTCAACGGCATCCTGCGCATCAACGGCGAGCCGTGCCCGGTCGAGCGCATCGAGGATTTCGTCGAGACCGAGGGCGGCTTCTCGCGCCGCGTCGCGCAATTTGTCGAGACGCTGCCCGGCGGCCGCCAGCACCGGATCCTGAAGATGCACAGCGACGGCTACTACAACAACACGCCCGAGTTCACGGTGCCGCCCGGCCACTATTTCGCGATGGGCGACCACCGCGACAATTCGCAGGACAGCCGCGACCCGAACGCCGTGGGCTTCGTGCCGTTCGAGAACCTCGTGGGCCGCGCCGAACTGCTGTTCTTCTCGACCGACGGCAGCGCCAATTTCGTCCTGCCGTGGACGTGGTTCACCGCGGCGCGCTACGGCCGTCTCGGCAACCTGATCCGCTAGGAAAGATGAACGCCGCGCAGGCAAAGCTCGAGGCGGCGCTGGGCCACCGCTTCGCGTCGCCCGATCTTCTCGTTGCGGCGCTCTCGCATTCCTCGCTCGGCCGGCGCGGCAACGCGCAGCGTTCGGGCGCGGATTTCGAGCGGCTGGAATTCCTCGGTGACCGCGTCGTGGCGCTGACGGTCGCCGAACTGCTGACCGAACGCTTCCCCGACGAGGCCGAGGGCGACCTCGCCAAGCGCCACGCCTATCTCGTGCGCGGCGAACAGCTGGCGGCGCACGCGAAGGCGCTGGGCCTCGGCGAGGCGCTGACGCTTTCCACAAGCGAACATCAGGGCGGCGGACGCGAGAACCCGGCGGTGTTGGCCGATGCGTTCGAGGCGATCGTCGCGGCCGTGCATCTCGACGGCGGCTATGCGGCCGCGCGCGCGATCGTGCGCCGGCTCTTCGAGCCGCTTGTGGGTGCCGAAACCGAACCGCCGCGCGAGCCGAAGACGGCGTTGCAGGAATGGGCGCAAGGTCGCGGCCTGTCGCTGCCGCGATATCGCACGCTCTCGCGCGAAGGGTTGGCGCATGCGCCGACCTTCACGGTCGAGGTCGCGGTCGACGGCCAACTGCCCGCGACCGCCGAGGGCGCTTCGAAGCGCGAGGCCGAACGCGCGGCCGCGGCGGCACTTCTTGCGCGACTGGAGGCGAAATGACGCGCTGCGGGTTCATTGCGATGCTGGGGGCGCCCAATGCGGGCAAGTCGACGCTGGTCAACCGGCTGGTCGGCGCCAAGGTCGCCATCGTGTCGCCCAAGGTGCAGACGACGCGCACGCGCGTGACGGGCATCCTGGTGGAGGGCGACGCGCAGGCGGTGTTCGTCGACCTGCCGGGCATCTTCGCGCCCAAGCGCCGGCTCGACCGCGCGATGGTCGATGCCGCGTGGCGCGGTGTGGAGGAGGCGGACGCGGTCTTCTACGTCGTCGACGCCAAGCGCGCCGCGCGTCTGGGCGACGACCCGGAAGAGGGGCTGATCTTCGAGGGCCTGTCCAAGCGCAACCTCAAGGTCGTTCTCGTCCTCAACAAGATCGATCTGGTCGATCCGCCGGTGCTGCTGGGGCTCGCCAAGCGCTACCACGCGTCGGGCCACTTCACCGACGTGTTCATGGTGTCGGCCGAGACGGGCGACGGGTGCGAGCTGCTCAAATCCAAGCTGATCGAACGTCTGCCCGAAGGCCCGTTCCACTATCCGGAGGACGAAGTCTCCGACCTGCCGGCCCGCCTGCTGGCGGCCGAGGCGACGCGCGAGCAGATCTTCCGCCAGCTCCGGCAGGAGCTGCCCTACGCCACGGCGGTCGAGACCGACAAGTTCGAGGAGCGCAAGGACGGCTCGGCCCGCATCGAGCAGACGATCTACGTGGCCCGCGAAGGCCAGCGAAAGATCGTCATCGGCGCCAAGGGCGCGCAGCTGCGAAAGATCGGCGAGCTGGCGCGCAAGGAACTGGCGAAGCTCCTCGACCGGCCGGTCCACCTGTTCCTGCACGTGAAGGTGCAGGAAAACTGGGACGAGAAGCGCGAGTTCTTCGAAGGCTGGGGCCTCGAATTCGACGCCTGAGGCCGCCGCCTGCGAGACCGGGCTGGCACGGCATTCGCTAAACCGGCATGATCCATGGCAACGGTCGGATTACATGACCGGCCCATCGAACAGGAGATCGGAGCACATGAAGAAAACGACCTTCGCTTTTGCCGCCGCGGCGTTCCTCGTCGCCGGAGCCGCAGCCAACGCGCAGACGCCGCCCGCGCGTACCTCCACGCTCGACGCCGTCAAGGGCCGCGGCGTCCTGACCTGCGGCGTCAACACCGCGCTGCCGGGCTTCTCGAACCCCAATTCGCAGGGCGTGTGGCAGGGGCTCGACGTCGACCTCTGCAAGGCGATCGCCGCGGCCGTCTTCGGCGACGCGAACAAGACGAAGTTCGTGCCGACCACCTCGCAGCAGCGCTTCGTGGCGCTGCAGTCGGGCGAAGTCGACGTGCTGACGCGCAATGCCACGCAGACGCTGCTGCGCGACACGACGCTGGGCCTGCACATGGCGGGCGTGAATTTCTACGACGGTCAGGGTTTCATCGTTAAGCGTTCGATGAACGTGACCTCGGCCAAGCAGCTCGACGGCGCCACCGTGTGCGTGCAGCCGGGCACGACGACGGAGCTGAACCTCGCGGACTATTTCCGCTCCAACAAGCTGAAGTTCACGCCCGTCGTGATCGAGCGGCTTGAAGAGAACATCGCCTCGTACCAGGCCGGTCGCTGCGATGCCTACACGACCGACGCCTCGGGCCTTGCCTCGGTGCGCTCGAACCTCGCGGTTCCCAACGACCACGTGATCCTGCCCGAACGCATCTCGAAGGAGCCCCTCGGGCCGATGGTCCGCAAGGGCGACGACCAGTGGTTCGCGATCGTGAAGTGGGTGCTGACCGCGATGATCGAGGCCGAGGAATACGAAGTGACGCAGGCCAATGTCGACGCGCAGCTCAAGTCGACCAATCCCGGCATCCAGCGCATGCTGGGCGTCACGCCCGGCTTCGGCAAGGCGCTGGGGCTCGACGAGAAGTGGGCCTACAACGTCATCAAGCAGGTCGGCAATTATGCCGACAGCTACGAGCGCAACGTGGGCCCGAAGACGCCCATCGGCCTCGAACGCGGCGTCAACGACCTTTGGACCAAGGGCGGCTTGATGTACGCGCTGCCGCTGCGCTGATCCGAACGGCCGAAAGGCAGCACAAGGGGGCCCGTTCCGCGAAAGCGGGGCGGGCCCTCAGCGTTTGAAGGAGTAGGCCGTCGCACCCTTGACGTTGACGTCGACGTCGAGGCGGTGCTGTAGCGGCGGGTAGGCGCGCTGGCGGCAGTTCTCGCGCTCGCACACCCGGCAGCCGACGCCGATCTCGACCGCGGCGGCGCGCGTTTCGAGGTCGAGCCCGTCCGCGTAGACGAGTTCGCGCGCCTGGCCGATCTCGCAGCCGATGCCGATCGCGTAGGTCGTCGGCGGTTCGCGCCAGCCGCCGGCCGATTTCGCCACGGTGCGCGCCACGCAGAAGAACGTAGCGCCGTCGGGCAGGCGGGCGGTCTGCGTCAGGATGCGGCCGGGGCTGGTGAAGGCTTCGTGGACGACCCAGCGCGGGCACGAGCCGCCGAAGCGCGAGAAATGGAAGCCGGCGGCCGAGAAGCGCTTCGAGATGTTGCCTGCCACGTCCACGCGCACGAGCCACAGCGGCACGCCCTTGTCGCCGGGCCGCTGGAGCGTGGAGAGCCGGTGGCAGGCCTGTTCGAAACTGACGCCGAAATGGTGGCCGATGAGGTCGATGTCGTAGCGCACGGCCCGCGCGGCGGCGAGCGTGGGCGCGTAGGGCATCAGCACCGCGCCGGCGAAATAGTTGTAGAGGCCCACGCGCACCAGCGTCTCGGTTTCCTTCGACGCGAGCTTGGCCGTCGCGACGATGAGGTCGACGGGCCGGCGCGCTTCGAGCAGGCCGATCTGGTAGGCGAGATGGAAGCGCCGCGAGGGGCGGGGAAGGATCTCGCTCAGCAGCAGGCGCTTGGCCTTCGCGTCGTAGCGGCGCACGGCGCCGCCGAGGCCGGCGGGATCGACGATTTCGACCGACAGGCCGTGTTTGGCGCGCGCGTAGTCGACGAGGCCGCGCCACGGCTCGCCCGGCGGCAGGTTCGCGTCCGCGACGACCTTCTCGGCCGCCTTCTCGATCTCGTCGAAATAGTTGGTACGGTCGTGGAAGAAGTCGCGGGCTTCCTCGGCCGGCAGCACGAGCTTGCGCGTGGTGCCGCTGGGCAGGCCCAGCGTCATCGACTGCGCGTCGTCGCGCGCGAGGCGATAGGCCCGGTAGAGTTCGAGGATCGCCTTGGCGGCATTGGGCGCCGCTTCGGCGAGCGAGCGGATCTCCTCGGTCGTCACGCCATGGGCGGCGAGCGTGCCGTCCGTGAAGACCTCCCGCAGGCCGCCGGCCAGCTTGCGGTCGTCGTCGTCCGACAGGTCGGTCAGTTCGACGTCGAACTGCTTGCCGAGTTTCAGCAGCAGCGAAACCGTGACCGGGCGCTGGTCGTGTTCGATGAGGTTGAGGTAGCTCGCCGAGATGCCGAGCTGTTCGGCCATGCGCGCCTGCGTCAGGCCCGCCTGTTCGCGCAGGCGGCGGATCTTGTTGCCGAGCAGGGTCTTGCGCGCCATCGGCGTCTCCGGATCGCGTATTTACAAACTTTACACCGCGGCGCAGCGGATTGCAAATCCGCCAACGGATTTACGGTTTTCGGCCGCTTTCGGGCTCCCTGTTTCGCGATTGCAGCGCGAGGATATTTACAGGCCGAAAGGTCGTCCTCTTCGCCCGAAAGGAGCTGCCAATGACCACCGACTGGACAACCAATCCCCGCTGGAACGGCATCAAGCGCGACTACACGGCCGAGGACGTGCGCAAGCTCGCCGGCTCGGTCCGCGTCGAGCACACGCTTGCCCGCCTCGGCGCACTGCGCCTGTGGGACCTGCTGAAGTCCGAGCCCTACGTGAACACGCTGGGTGCGATGACCGGCAATCAGGCCATGCAGCAGGTGCGCGCGGGCCTCAAGGCGATCTACCTGTCCGGCTGGCAGGTCGCGGCCGACGCGAACAACGCGGGCCAGATGTATCCCGACCAGTCGCTCTATCCGGTCTCCTCGGTGCCCGACGTCGTCAAGCGCATCAACAACGCGCTGCGCCGCGCCGACCAGATCCAGACGCTGGAAGGCAAGGGCGACACCTACTGGATGGCGCCCATCGTGGCCGACGCGGAAGCCGGCTTCGGCGGCCCGCTCAACGCCTACGAACTGATGAAGGCGATGATCGAGGCGGGGGCCGCGGGCGTCCATTTCGAGGACCAGCTCGCGTCGGAGAAGAAGTGCGGCCATCTGGGCGGCAAGGTGCTCGTGCCGATGTCCCAGCACGTGCGCACGCTCAACGCCGCGCGCCTGGCGGCGGACGTCGAGGGCGTGCCCACGCTGCTGCTCGCGCGCACCGACGCGCACTCGGCCCAGCTCATCACGTCGGACGTCGACGAACGCGACCGTCCGTTCCTGACCGGCGAGCGCACGGCCGAAGGCTTCTTCCGCCTCAAGCAGGGCAAGGGCGTGGAATACGCCATCGCGCGCGGCCTCGCCTACGCGCCGTACTCCGACCTGCTGTGGTGGGAAACGTCGGAGCCCGACCTCGGCGAGGCGCGCGAGTTCGCCGCCGAACTGCACCGCCAGTTCCCGGGCAAGATGCTCGCGTACAACTGCTCGCCCTCGTTCAACTGGCGGCGCAAGCTCGACGCCAAGACGATCGAGACCTACCAGCAGCAGATCGGCGAACTCGGCTACAAGTTCCAGTTCGTCACGCTCGCCGGGTTCCACGCGCTGAACTACTCGATGTACGAGCTGGCGCGCGGTTATTCCAAGCGCGGCATGGGCGCCTACTCGGAACTGCAACAGGCCGAGTTCGACGCCGAGAAGCACGGCTACACCGCCACGCGCCACCAGCGCGAAGTCGGCACGGGCTATTTCGACGCGGTCGCGGTCGCGATCTCGGCCGGCAAGTCGTCGACGACGGCGATGGCTGGCTCGACCGAGCACGACCAGTTCCACGACAAGCCGAAGTCGGTTCCGCACGCCGCCGAATAACCGAGAAAAATAACGGGAGGCACGCGGGGGAAAGGGCCGGTCCGATGCGACCGGCCCTTTCTTCGTTCGGGCGGATTGACCGGCGCGCGACGTTGGCCGAACATGCGCGGCGCAAGGAGTACCCCCCGATGTTCGACGCCCTGAACCTGCCCGCGATTCTCGTCGCCGCGTTCGTCACCAGCGCCAGTCCCGGGCCGGCGACGCTCGGCATCGCCGGCACGTCGATGGTGGCGGGCCGCAGCTTCGGGTTGGCGCTTGCCGCCGGCATCACGACCGGTTCGCTGTGCTGGTCGGTGGGAGCCGCACTCGGGCTCGGGGCGGCGATGATGGCAAACCCGTGGGTCCTCGAATTCATGCGCTACGCCGGTGCGGCCTACCTGCTGTTCCTCGCGTTCAAGTCGGCGCGCGGCGCGCTGAAGCCGGGCGATGCGCCGACGGCCGCGATGGCGGGCGCCACGCTCGCCAAGACCTATTCGAAGGGCCTGCTGCTGCATCTGACCAACCCGAAGGCAATCTTCTTCTTCGTGGCGCTCTACGCCGTGGGCGTGCCGCATGGTGCATCGGCCGCCGACCTTGCCACCGTCATCGCGGCGGTGGGCGTCCAGTCGTTCCTGATCTTCCACGGCTACGCGCTGCTTTTCTCGCGGCCGGCCATTGCGCGTGTCTACGCGCATCTGCGTCGCTGGTTCGACGCGACGTTCGCGTGCGTGTTCGGTTACGCGGGCGTGAAGGTGCTGGCCTCGCGGCTGGGTTAGGCGTTCGCGGGCCTGAGGAACGCGGGCAGCGGCGCGCCGGTCGCGAGGTAGACGCCCGTGCTGATGATCGCGACGCCCACCCAGTCGAGCGGGGCGGGCCATTCGCCCAGAAGCGGGATCGCGAGGATCGTTGCCAGCACGGGAACGAGCGAGGCGAGGGCCGCCCCGCGCGAGGCGCCGAGCAGCTGGAGTGCACGGTTATACGCGACGAGCGAAACCACACTCGACAGCACGCCCTGGATCAGCGTCTGGAACGCGATCTCGCCCCAGCTTGCGCGCATCAGGCCGTCGCCGGCGAAATAGGCGTAGAAGGGCAGATAGAGGATCGCCGACCACACGCACACGAGGGCCGCCGCCTGCAGCGGAGCGGTGCCGGCCTTGCGCATCGCGATCGTGTAGCTCGCCCACAGGAACGCCGCGCACACGAACAGCGCCTGACCGCGCCATTCGCCGCCCGAACCGTGCGCGAAGCCGACCCAGGCGAGGCACGCGACGCCTACCGGGATCAGGAAGAAGCCCGCCCGGCGCGCGGGCGCGATGCGCTCGCCCAGCAGCAGCACGGAGAGCGTGGCGACGAACAGCGGCATCGTGCCCGGCAGCATGACCGAGCCGTGGCTGATGGGCGCGAACAGGAAGGCCGAGGCGGCGACGAGCTGGTAGACGAAGCCCGCCCCGACGACCATCGCGCCCCACAGCAGCCAGCCGCGCGGACCGGGCGCCACCTTGCGCGGGTCGAGGCCGCGGCGCAGCGCCACGGGCAGCAGGATGAGGCCGGCCGAGCCGAAGCGCAGCGCCGTCAGATCCCAGAAATCGAGGCTGGAGCGCACGCCCCAGCGCGTGGCGAGCATCCAGGAAACCCAGATGGAGATCGCGAAGAGGCCCCAGGCGAGGCCTTTTGCCGCATTTTGCGAATCGTTCGGGGGGACCATTGGCCTCGACGCTACCGGCGGACCGGAGTATAAGTAAAAGCCATTTACCGCATGGCTCGCATGAGGATTGCTGATAGGCGATGAGTTCCGCCAGCATAAATGTCGGCCAGTTGCGCGCCTTCCTTTCGGTGCTGGAGGAGGGCGGCTTCACCGCTGCGGCACATAAATTGGGCCTGACCCAGTCGGGCGTCAGTCAGGCGGTCGCCGCTTTGGAAGAATCGTTGGGCGTGGTGCTTCTGCTGCGCAATCGCGGCCGCGTGGCGCCGACGGCGGCCGGGGCCGCGATCCAGAGCGACGCGCGCGCGGCACTCGAAGCGATCGAACGCGTGCGCCATCGCGCGCAGGCGCTGACCGGCCTGCAGTCGGGCCGCGTGCGCGTGGGCAGCGTGGCGAGTGCGGCCTCGCGCCTGCTGCCGCCCATCGTCAAGAATTTCGGCGCGCGCTATCCGGGCATCGAGGTCGTGCTGATCGAGGGCACGGACAACGAGGTGCGCGACTGGGTCACGGGCGGTGCGGTCGATATCGGCCTTACGGCCGAACTGCCGAAGGACTACGAGGCGATCCCCGTCGCGGAGGACGACTTCCTCGCGATCATGCCCAAGCGCCACCGCCTTGCGGGCCGCAAACAGGTGAGCCCGGGCGAGCTTGCCGAGGAAAGCTTCGTCATGCCGAACTCCGGCTCGGAGGGCGACGTGCGCGGCATCTTCGCGCGTCAGGGCGTGGCGCCGAAGATCGCCTTCTCGGTGCGCGACCCGCAGGCGCTGCTCGCGATGGTGCGTGAGGGTGTGGGCGTGTCGATCGTGCCCGAACTGATCGTGCCCAGCGGCGAGCGTCGGCTGGCCGCGATCCCGCTCGACCCGCCCGCGCGCCGGCGGCTGTGCGCGGTGTCCAGCCGCAACGGCCTGTCGCCGGCGGCAAGCGCGTTTCTCGACTCCCTCGCCGCGGCCGGGCGGCAGATCCAGTCGCGGCGCTGAGGCGACACGATCTTGACCGTCGACCCGACCGGCATCGACGCCTACCGGCCTGCCGAGATCGCGCGGCGCATCGAGGACGCCGCGCGCACGAAGGCGGCCCTGCCGCTCGTCCCGCTTTCCACGCTGGGGATGCTCGCGGGCGCGTTCATCTCGTTCGGCGCGATGTTCTCGCTCGTCGTTCTCGCCGGCGCCGATCCCGCGCACGGGCCCACGCGCCTGCTCTCCGGCATCGCGTTCTCGCTGGGTCTCGTCCTCGTCGTCGTGGGCGGGGC
>JAYRKO010000616.1:0-2057 GCA_041905745.1 Tagaea sp.
CCGGTGGTGATGAGCTTCGTGCCGAAATAGGTGCGCTCGGCGTCGTAGGTGCCGGCGAGGATCGCGTCGGTCTTTGCCTCGGGATAGGGCAGGAGCCGGCCGGCCTTCTTGAGCATCTCCATGCTGACGCTGTCGGCGATCAGCAGCGCGTCGGCCTTGATCTGCCCGGCGGCGGCTTCGGCGGCGAGGCGCGCCATCACCTCGGTCGTGCCGGAGCGGAAGATCTCGACGGCGATGCCGGGGTGGACCTGACGGAAGGCGGCGACGGTCTGCTGCGCGTCGCGGTCGGGCTGGGAGGTATAGAGGACGAGCTTGCCGGACTGCGCGGCGGCGGGGGCGGCCGGCAGGGCAAGGGCGGCGCCGAGCGCCAAAGCGATCGCGAGGGGTGCGCGGTAGGGCATCGATTTCTCCCGTTTATGCAGCCGGTTTAGCGGGTCCGGGCGTCCGGCGGAAGCCGGAATCACGGTACGGGGATGGGTATAGCGGTCCGCCGGCGAAGGTTTTGTGACGCCGCGGCCGCGCTCAGGGCCGGAGGGCGTGCGCAGGACCGGCGAGGCGCAGGGCGACCGTGGCTCCCGGGCCGGGACACAGCGAGCTGGCGCAGGGAACCGAGAATTCGGGCGTTTCGCTCCCCGGCAGCGCCAGCCAGACCGTGCTGGATGCGCCGGCGAACTCGACCGACGTCACCCGGGCTTCGGCCAGCGAGCCGGCGCCGGCGGCGGCGAGGCTCAACTGCTCCGGCCGGATCACGATCTCGCCCGGGCCTTCGCGCGCGGGATCGTCGACCGGCACGCGACCCAGCGCGCACGTTGCGAAGTCGCCCGAAAACACGGCCGGCAGCACGATCGCCTCGCCGAGGAACGTCGCCACGCCGCGGTCGACCGGGCGGCGGTACAGTTCCTCGGGCGCGCCGGCCTGCACGAGCCGGCCCTCGCGCATCACGGCGACCTGGTCGGCGAAGGACAGCGCCTCGGCCTGGTCGTGCGTCACCAGGATGGCGGTCGCGCCCACCTTGGAAAGCACGCCCGAGACGGCCTTGCGCATCGCGGCGCGCAGGCCCGTGTCGAGTGCGGAGAACGGCTCGTCGAGCAGCATCAGGCGCGGCTCGCGGGCGAGTGCGCGCGCCAGCGCCACGCGCTGCTGCTGGCCGCCGGAAAGCTCGTGCGGGCGGCGCGTGCGCATGCCGGGGCCGAGTTCGACGAGGTCGAGCAGCGCGTCGATGCGCGCGGCGCGGCCCGCCATGTCGCGCGGCAGGCCGAAGCCCACGTTCGCCGCGACGTCGAGATGCGGGAAGAGCGCGCCGTCCTGCGGCACGAAGCCGACGTTTCGCCGGTGCGCGGGCAGCGCGAAGGCGCCGTTCGCCATCTCCATGCCGTCGAGCGCGATGCGTCCGGCGTCCTGCGCCTCGAAACCGGCGATCAGGCGCAGCAGCGTCGTCTTGCCCGAGCCCGACGGGCCGACGATGGCCGTGCGGCTGCCGCGCGCCACGCGCAGCGAAACGCCGGCCAGCGCCTGCGCCGCGCCGTAGGATTTCGACAGGCCCGTGATGTCGAGGAAATTCATCGCCCCGCGATCCGCTTGGACTGGATATGGAGGATCGCCGCCATCGGCATCGACAGCGCCACCATCAGGAAAGCGTAGGGGGCCGCGGCCGCATAGTCGAGTTCGCCCGCCAGCGACCAGAATTCGGTCGCCAGCGTGACTGTACCGTTGGGGGCGAGCAGCAGCGTCGCGGTCAGCTCGTTGGCCACGCCCAGTGCCGACAACGCGAAGGCTGCGGCGAGGCCCGGGGCGGCGATGCGCAGCGTGACATGGCCGATGGCCTGCAGCGGCGTGCGGCCGAGCGAGGCGGCCGTCCATTCGAGATCGACGGGCACCTGTGCCACCGACGCGCGCAGGCCCGCGAGCGCGCGCGAGCCGAACAGCAGCAGGTAGGCTGCCGCGAGCGTGGCGGTCGTCTGGTAGAGCGGCATGGCCACGCGCACGGTCGCCGCGACCAGCGCCAGCGCCACGACGACGCCGGGCAGCGCGCCCGTGTAATACTGCAAACCTTCGAG
>JAYRKO010000617.1:0-2055 GCA_041905745.1 Tagaea sp.
GATCTACGCGCTGGTCGCCGTGGGGTTCGCGCTGCTCTGGCAGACGTCGCAGACGATCAATTTCGCGCAAGGCGAGTTCGTCATGGTTCCGGCGTTCTTCGTCCTGGTCGCGATCAAGTATTGGGGGTTCGGCTATTGGCCGGCGCTCGCGGTCGGGTTCGCGCTGTCGGCCCTTCTGCTCGGGGCGGCCTTCAAAGGCTTCGTCGTCGATCCGATGCTGCGCCACGGCGTCCTGCCGCTGGTGATCTCGACCGTGGCGCTGGCGATCCTGATGAAGGAAGCGGTCAAGGACTTCTACAGTTCGCAGGCCCAGCAGTTTCCGGCGATCGTCGAGGGACGGGACCTCGAGTTTCTCGGGGCCGTCGTTTCGACGCAGAGCATCGGCATCATCCTCGTCGCAATCGGTGCGGTGGCGCTGCTCAACTGGTTCCTTTCGTCGACCGTCACCGGGCGCGCGATGCAGGCGACCGCGCAGAACCGCAACGTGGCGCGCATCCTCGGCGTCGACGTCGACCGGATGATCCTCTACACCTTCCTCATCAACGGGCTTCTGACGGCGCTCGCGTCGTTCCTCATTTCGCCGATCTATCTTGCGAAGTTCACGAACGGCGAGACGCTCGGCCTTGCGGCGTTCGTTGCGGCGATCGTGGGCGGCTTCAATCAGGTCCGCGGCGCGGTGCTGGGCGGATTGATCCTCGGCATCCTCGACAATCTCGCGGCATCCTATGTGTCGGCGCAATACAGGGCCGCCGTGCCGCTGATCGTGCTCGTCGCCGTCATCCTGTGGCGGCCGCAAGGCATCCTCGGGCGGGTCGAGGAGCGGTCGGTCTGATGGCGCGCCCGGGGCTGCTGCGCGGCGCCATCGCGGCCGCCATCGTGATCGGCCTTGCCATGGGCCCGGAGTTCCTGCGCCCGTCGCAGCTCTATCTCGTCAGCCTGTGGGCCGTTACGGCCATCGCGGCGATGGGGCTCAATCTCACGCTCGGCTATGCGGGCCAGATTTCGATGGCGCAGGGCGCCTTCGTCGGAATCGGTGCGTATACGACCGCGCTCCTGATGCAGGCCGGGGTCGGATTTCCGCTCGCATTCCTCGCCGCCGGCCTGATCTGCTTTGCCGTCGGATGGCTTCTCGGCTATCCGGCATTGCGCGTGCAGCACCATTATCTTGCCTTCGTGACGCTCGCCTTCACGACGCTGGTCTACCTGCTGCTGCGAAACGAGCAGTGGCTGACGAACGGCGTTTATGGAATTTCGGGTATCCAGCGTCCGACGATTCTGGGCTTCGCGTTCACGACCGGCGCAAAGTTCTACTATTTCTGCCTCGCCACGATGGCGGTCTTCCTTGGCGCGATGTGGTGGATGATCCGGTCGCCGTGGGGGCGCGCCTTCATGGTCTTGCGCGAAAACCCGGTGCGGGCCCTGTCGCTGGGCGTCGATACGCGCCGCTACACACTGCTTGCCTTCGCGATCGGTTCCGCCATCGGCGGCTTCGCGGGCGGGCTGTTTGCCCCGCTGGTGCAGTTCCTCGAGCCCAATTCGTTTTCGCTGGGATATTCGCTGAGCCTTCTGCTGATGGTGATCGTCGGCGGCGCGGGATATCTGCTGGGACCCCTCGTCGGCGCCATGGTCGCGATCCTGCTGCCGGATTTCCTGCGTTTCACGGAAGGCTATTATCTGCTGCTCTATGCCGCCCTCGTGATGGCGTTGATGGCGTTCTGCCCGCAGGGCCTGATCGGGCTCGTTGAGCGTTGGCGCACCGCGCGTCGGCTTAAGGCGCAGGGAGCGCGCTGATGCCGCCGGTTCTTGAGATTTCCGACCTGCACAAGGCTTTCGGCGGCATTACCGCCGTCGACGGCGTGTCGTTCTCGGTCGACGAGGGCGAGATCGTCGGCATCATTGGGCCGAATGGTTCGGGCAAATCGACGCTGTTCAATTGCGTCCTCGGCCAGCTCCAGCCGACGTCGGGTACGGTTCGGGTCGATGGCAAGGTCACGACGGGCATGCGGCCGTGCGACCTGAATGCGCTAGGCGTGAGCCGCACGTTCCAGCTCCTGC
>JAYRKO010000618.1:0-2054 GCA_041905745.1 Tagaea sp.
GTTCGCCGAAATACTGCTTCGAGAGAAGTTCCGCGAACCCGATGATCGTGTTGAGCGGCGTGCGCAGCTCGTACGAGACGGTCGAGATGAATTCCGACTTGAGCCGGTCGGCCGCTTCCAGCGCCTCGGCGCGTTCGCGCAGCGCCTGCTCGACGCGCACCTTGTCGGTGACGTCGACGTAGGAAAGCTGCGTGGCGCCGTCGGGCAGCGGGACGAGCGCGTAGTCGAGCACGCGCCCGTCCGTGCGCTCGATGCGCGCGTTGGCCGCGTCGCGCGAGGTGAGGCGTTCGACCAGCCGTTCCTTGAGCGTCGGCCAGTCCGCGTCGGCGGGATAGAAGCCGCGCATGCGCTCGACCACGTCGGCGATGTGCGGCTCGGCGATGAGGGCGGCGTCGGGAATTTCCCAGATGCGCGCGAAGGCCGGGTTGTGGAGCTTGAGCCGGCCGTCGGACCCGAACACGGCCACGCCTTCGTAGAGATTGTCGAGCGTGGCGCGCTGCACGGCGATGAGCGTGTTGTACGAGCGTTCGAGGACGAGCCGGTCGGTCACGTCCTCGAACGCGAACAGCAGGCCACCCAGCGGGTGGGGCATGCAGCGCTCGCGCAGCGTCGTGCCATCGGGCAGGTACATCAGCTCGTCGTGCGATTCGAAGATCGTATCGAACAGCTTGAGGCGCTGGCGCTTGAACATGCGGAAATCGGCGACTTCCGGCAGGCGCCGGCGCTCGCGCAGGTTCTCGAGGATCTCGCCGTATTCCGGCTCGCCGGAAAGCCAGTCCTCGTCCGCGCGCCACAGGCGCGCGTAGGCGCTGTTGAAGTATTTGAGCCGCTTGTCGGCGCCGAAGATGCCGATGGCGACGGGCATCGTTTCCAGCACCGCGCCCTGCGCGGCGATGTGGCGGGCCAGTTCGATGCCCGCCTCCTCGCGTTCGGTCTGGTCGACGGCCATGCCGACCGTGCCGCCGTCGGGCAGCGGGGCTTCGACGAACTCGAACAGCCGGCGCACGCCGGCAACGACGACATGCTCGGATTCGCTCTGCGCCGTGCGCGCGGCAAGCGCCAGACGCGCCAGCGCCAACAGCCGGCGCGTCAATGCCGGCCCGCCCAGACCGTCGGCTCCGGCCAGCAGCTTCTCGCGCGTGGCGTCGGCCGCGAGCGCGAAGGCCGAATTGCACCAGACCAGACGCTGTTCGCCGTCGCGCCGCCACAGCGGCAGCGGCAGCGCGTCCAGTGCGGCCTCCACGCGCCGGGACGCATCCTCGGCCGCCTCGCGTTCGGCCCGCAGCAGGTTCGTGCGGACCGCGTATTCCGCGCGCGACGCCTCCGCCGCGTCGGCCCGGGCACGCTCGGTGCGCAGGCGCGCGAAGAGCGCGAGGCAGCCTGCGCCGCCCGCCCCCAGCCCCACTGCAAGCCCGATCAGGAGTTCGATCACGCCGCCATCCTAGACGAGAGCGGCGATTCGGCGCGAGGGGGCGACGCAGGCCGGAAAAGAAAACGGCCGGACCCCTCGCGGGATCCGGCCGTCCTCGTGTCCGCGCCGCCGGCGCGGAAGCTCAGTAGCGGTAGTGGTCGGCCTTGAACGGGCCCTGCTGGGGCACGTTGATGTACTTGGCCTGCGCCGGGGTCAGCTTCGAGAGCTTCACGCCGATCTTTTCCAGATGGAGTGCCGCGACCTTCTCGTCGAGCTGCTTGGGCAGCACATAGACCTTCTTCTGGTACTTGCCGTTGTCGCGGTTCACCCACAGCTCGATCTGGGCGAGCGTCTGGTTGGAGAACGACGACGACATGACGAAGCTGGGATGGCCCGTGGCGCAGCCCAGGTTCACCAGCCGGCCTTCGGCCAGCAGCAGGATGCGCTTGCCGCTGGCGAGTTCGATCTCGTCGACCTGCGGCTTGATGTTGTTCCACTTGAAGTTCTTGAGACCCGCGACCTGGATCTCGCTGTCGAAGTGGCCGATGTTGCACACGATCGCGCGGTCTTTCATCTTGCGCATGTGGTCGACCGTGATGACGTCGACGTTGCCCGTGGCGGTCACGAAGATGTCGCCGCGCGG
>JAYRKO010000619.1:0-2052 GCA_041905745.1 Tagaea sp.
AGCGCATTCTCAACATGCGCGATTCGATCGTCGAGGCGACCGCCCGCATGGGCGCCGAAAAGGGCCAGGAGATTTCGCTCGTCATTCTGTCGGGCCTTGCCATCGTGACGGTGCTCTTCCAGCTCTTTACCCAGCTCGGGAGGGGATCGTGAGCTTCAGGACGTTCCTCTTCATCGCTGCGATCCTCGCCGCCGCCCTTCTCGTGGCGGCCGTCGTCGTCCTTAAGCCGGCGATGCTCGTCTATGTTTTCGGAATCTTCGCGCCTTGCGCCGTCGTGGCGCTGCTCGAAGGCGGCGGGCGCCGCTTCATTTCGCTCGGCGGCGGCGCCATGACGTTTGCAGCCGCCGGTCCGGTCATTCTCGTCGGACTTCTCGATCCGATCCGCAACCCGGCCGCCGACGCGATGGCCTGGTTCGTGCCGTTGATCGCCGCAGGTGTCGGCTTCCTCGTGGCGTTCGTCGGACCTGCGATCGGGCGCGCGATCCACCGGCGCAGCCAGGGCGACCAGTTCCAGCTGCTCGAGCAGCGCCAAGAGGAGTTGCGCGCCGCTTGGGGCGATGCGCTCGACGAGCCGAAATCCGACGAGGCGACGCAATGACGATCCGGCTTTCCCTGCGCCGCGCCGGCGCGACATGTTCCCTGCTCTGCGCGCTGGCGCTTTCGGCCTGCGGCGGCGGATCGTCGAGCCCCGACGGCCCCCTCCAGCTCGCGCAGATGGGTTCCTTCCATATCGGCGGCCGCGACGTGACGATCAGCGGTCAGCCGACGCGCGATCTGCCGCTCTCGCCCGGCGGCGCCACGGCGCGCATCGACCCGAACGGGACATTCGCGATCGAACAGGCCTACGTGCAGTACTTCGTGCCCTCCTACCGGCGCGGGTCCGCGCCGATCCTTTTCATGCATGGCGGCGGAATGACGGGCGCCAGCTTCGAGACGACGCCCGACGGCCGCGAAGGTTGGCTCACCTACTTCCTGCGCCGGGGCTGGCCGGTCTACAACGCCGATGCGGTCGAACGCGGGCGCGCCGGCTGGTCGCAGACATTCGAAGGCGTTCCCATCTTCCTGGCGAAGAACGAGCCGTTCGAACGCTTCAGGATCGGCAGCGGCAGCGGGAGTTACACCAAACGCGAGGTCCTTCCGGGCTCGCAGTTCCCGGTCGAAGCCTACGACAACTTCGTCCGGCAGCTCGTTCCGCGCTGGACGACGACCGACGCCGCCATCCTCGCCGCCTACCTCGCGGCAATCGACCGCATCTGCCCTTGCGTCGTGATCGCCCACAGTCAGGGCGCGCAGTTCGCCTTCAAGGCGGCCGAAGCGCGCGCCGACAAGATTCGCGCCATCGTCGCGATCGAGCCCGCCGGATTCGGAGATCCGGCAGGCGTCGAGAAGCTGAAGGACGTGCCGGTTTTGGCGCTTTACGGCGACTTCATCGATCAGGACACGCGCTGGCCGACGATCAAGGGCAACGGACTTCGCTACTTCGACGCCATACGTGCCGGCGGCGGAAACGTCTCCGTCATGGACCTGCCGCAGGTGGGTATCGCCGGCAACAGTCACTTGATGATGATGGACAAGAACAGCGCCGAAATCGCCGCTTTGGTCAATCGCTGGCTGGCGGAACGCGGCCTCTGGCGCTGACGCCGTCTCCGCGCGGCTTCACCGCGAACGGGCCCGCACCCGTTCCCTGTGCAGTGCGTAAAGTCCGGCGCCGAGAATGAGCCCCATCCCGCACCAGGCGACGACGTTCGGAACTTCGCGCCAGAAGACCCAGCCGAAGATCGTCGCCCAGAAAAGCGCTGCATAGCGGAACGCCCCGGTCAGGCCCACCTCGCCCTTCCGCATCGCCTTCACGACCAGCGTATATCCGAATCCGACCATCACCGACGCAACGCCAAGCAGTACGGCATGGGTCGGGCTAACCGGGATCCACCCTTCGAGAAGGCTGATGATGCCCGTCGCAACGGTGACCGTGACGGCCATCGCGAGCGCAATCAGAGAAGTCGGGATTTCCTGCGGGATACGTCGCGTCGCGACGTCGCGCACCGCGAAGAA
>JAYRKO010000620.1:0-2051 GCA_041905745.1 Tagaea sp.
AGCGCAGCATCATCGCGAACGACAGGAGCGTGGCCAGCGGATTGGCCATGTCCTTGCCGGCGATGTCGGGTGCCGAGCCGTGCACGGGCTCGTAGAGCGCCTTGCGCCGGCCGGTCGCGTCGGGCGCACCCAGCGAAGCCGAGGGCAGCATGCCGAGCGAACCCGTCAACATCGCCGCGCAGTCCGACAGGATGTCGCCGAACAGGTTGTCGGTGACGATCACGTCGAATTGCTTGGGATTGCGCACGAGCTGCATGGCGCAGTTGTCGGCGTACATGTGCTCGAGCTTGACGTCCGAATATTCGGCCTTGTGCAGCGCCGTGACGACCTCGCGCCACAGGACGCCCGTGTGCATCACGTTGGCCTTCTCGACCGAATGGAGCTTGTTGCCACGCTTGCGCGCCAGCTCGAAGCCCACGCGCGCAACGCGCTGGATCTCGCTCGTCGTGTAGACCTGCGTGTCGACGGCCTTCTTCTGACCGTCGGGCAGCGTCGTCACGCCGCGCGGCTCGCCGAAATAGACCCCGCCCGTCAGCTCGCGCAGGATCAGGATGTCGAGCCCGGCCACAAGCTCGCGCTTGAGCGAGGAGGCGTCGGCCAGCGCGTCGAACACCAGCGCCGGGCGCAGGTTCGCGAACAGGTCCATCTCCTTGCGCAGGCGCAGCAGGCCGCGCTCGGGCTTCTTGTCGAAGGGCAAGTTGTCCCACTGCGGGCCGCCCACCGCGCCGAACAGCGTGGCGTCGCACGACTGGGCCAGCGCCATCGTGTCGTCGGTCAGCGGCGTGCCGTGCTTCTCGTAGGAAGCGCCGCCCACCAGACCTTCCTTGAGGTCGAACGAAACGGTGCGGCGCTTGTCGAACCAGTCGACGACGCGACGCACCTGCTTCATCGCCTCGGGGCCGATTCCGTCGCCGGGAAGGACGAGGAGCTTGCGGTTGGATGCCATTTCGTCTGTCTCCGGAAACGTCGTGTCAGCGGGCCGCGGCGAGCCAGGGCTGCGACTGGCGCTGCTTGGCTTCGTAGGCGTCGATATGGGCCGACTTCTCGAGCGTCAGCGCGATGTCGTCGAGGCCGTTGAGCAGGCAGTGGCGCCGGAACGGGTCGAGCTCGAACTTGACCGTACCGCCGTCGGGCCCGCGCACTTCCATCTTCTCGAGATCGACCGTCAGCGTGGCGTTGGCGCCGCGGTTGGCGTCGTCCATCAGCTTGGCGAGATCTTCCTTCGAGACCTTGATGGGCAGGATCCCGTTCTTGAAGCAGTTGTTGTAGAAGATGTCGGCGAACGACGTGCTGATGACGCAGCGGATGCCGTAGTCGAGCAGCGCCCAAGGTGCATGCTCGCGCGAGGAGCCGCAGCCGAAATTGTCGCCGGCGACCAGGATCTGCGCCTTGCGGTAGGCCGGCTTGTTGAGCACGAAATCCGGCTTCTCCTTGCCGTCGGCCGTGTAGCGCATCTCCTCGAACAGCGCCTTGCCGAGGCCGGTGCGCTTGATCGTCTTGAGATGCTGCTTGGGGATGATCATGTCGGTATCGACGTTGATCATCGGCAGCGGCGCCGCCACGCCCGTGAGAACCGTGAACTTTTCCATTTCGTTCTCCCCTTCGTATCTCACCCGTCGGCGCGCACGACGCGCGTACCGACGAGAATGTCGTGGAATGCCTGGCCAGTCCCGGTGACGGCCGCAAGCGCATAGCCGAATCCCGTGGCGCCGATCTCGAAAAGCTTGAGGAACTGGCGTGCGGTCGCGCGGCCCATGCCGAGGCGCCGTCCCGCAAGGTCGACCACGCGCACGCCGCAAGCCCGTTTGCCCGGCGTGGCCTGCCAGCGCGAGCCCTCGAAAAAGGCGAAGTATGCGAAGGGCAGCAGCGCAACCAGCACCTGCGTCGCGACGAGCCGGACGAATCCGCGAACATTGCGCGCGACCAAAAGTTCGGAACGCACCGGCTCGATACGACCGTCGTCGTATCGGATTTCGCCCTCGGCAACCGCCCAGATACGGACGGTGCCGTCGGCGTGCCGCCGCGCCTCCCGCCGGATTTCAACCGCTCGG
>JAYRKO010000621.1:0-2049 GCA_041905745.1 Tagaea sp.
GGGCTCATCGTGCTGACCAAGGGCAGCGCGATCGCGCCGTTCATCTACACGATCTTCTAGGGTGGACGGGATGCGCATTCTCGGGATTTCGGCGCTCTATCACGACTCGGCCGCCGCCCTCGTCGTCGACGGGAAGATCGTGGCCGCCGCGCAGGAAGAACGCTTCACCCGCAAGAAGCACGACAGCCGCTTCCCCGCGAACGCGATCGCCTACTGCCTCGAAGCGGGCGGCCTCGCGCCGGGCGAGATCGACCATGTCGTGTTCTACGACAAGCCGTTCCTGAAGTTCGAACGCCTGCTCGAGACCTATCTCGCCTTCGCGCCGCGCGGCTTCCGCTCGTTCCGCATGGCGATCCCCGTCTGGCTCAAGGAGAAGCTCTTCCAGAAGAAGCTTCTCGGCGACGAGCTGAAGAAGTCGGCGCCCGAGTTCGACTGGGAAGCGAAGCTTCTCTTCGCCGAGCACCACCAGAGCCACGCGGCCTCCGCCTTCTTCCCCTCGCCGTTCGAAGAGGCGCTCGTCCTCACGATGGACGGCGTGGGCGAATGGGCGACGACGTCGGTGGGCATCGGGCGCGGCAACAAGCTCGAGATGGTGCGCGAGATCCATTTCCCGCACTCGCTGGGCCTGCTCTATTCCGCCTTCACCTACTACACCGGCTTCAAGGTGAATTCGGGCGAGTACAAGGTGATGGGGCTCGCGCCGTACGGCGAGCCGAAATACACCAAGCTCATCTTCGACCATCTGGTCGACCTCAAGCCGGACGGCTCGTTCCGGCTCGACATGGACTATTTCGACTACTGCACCGGCCTGACGATGACGAACGCGAAGTTCGACGCGCTGTTCGGCGGGCCGCCGCGCCGGCCCGAGCAGCTGCTCGACCAGCGCCACATGGATCTCGCCGCCTCGGTGCAGGCGGCCCTCGAAGAGATCGTGCTGCGGCTGACGCGTTCGCTGCAGGCGGAAACGGGCCTCAGGAACCTGTGCCTTGCCGGCGGCGTGGCGCTCAACTGCGTGGCCAACGGCAAGGTGCTGCGCGACGGCAAGTGGGACGGGCTCTGGATCCAGCCCGCCTCGGGCGATGCCGGCGGCGCGCTGGGGGCCGCACTTGCGGGCTACCACATCTTCAAGGGCGGCCCGCGCAAGGCCGACGGGCGCAAGGATTCGATGGCCGGCGGCTATCTCGGCCCCGTCTTCGCGCAGGCCGAGATCGAGCGTCGCCTGACGGCGGCCGGCGCGAAGTTCGAAGTGCTGTCCGACGCCGAGTTGACCGCGCGCGCCTCGGCCGATCTGGCCGACGGGCTGGCGCTGGGCTGGTTCCAGGGCCGCATGGAGTTCGGGCCCCGCGCGCTGGGCGGCCGCTCGATCCTGGGCGACGCGCGCAGCCCGTCGATGCAGAAGCTCCTCAACCTCAAGGTCAAGTACCGCGAGAGCTTCCGGCCCTTCGCGCCCTCGGTGCTGCGCGAGGACGTGGCCGACTGGTTCGAACTCGACGGCGATTCGCCCTACATGCTGCTCGTCGCCGACGTTCGCAAGGAACGCCGCCGCGCGATGACGGCCGAAGAACAGAAGCTGTTCGGCATCGACAAGCTGAACGTGCCGCGTTCCGACATCCCGGCCGTCACGCACGTGGACTATTCGGCGCGCATCCAGACCGTCCACGCCGACACGAACCCGCGCTACCACGCGCTCATTTCGGGGTTCAAGGCGAAGACGGGCTGCCCCGTCATCGTCAACACCAGCTTCAACGTGCGCGGCGAGCCCATCGTGGGTTCGCCCGAGGACGCGTTCCGCTGCTTCATGGGCTCGGAGATCGAGCGCCTGGCCGTCGGCAACTGCTACCTCGTCAAGGACCGGCAGGATCCGGCCCTGAAGATCGACTACAAGGACGCCTTCGAGCTCGATTAGCTTCCGCGCCGGGCCGACGTATACTTTTCGCGTCCCCGAGTCGAACCGGATGGCATGAAGAAGACGCCGGACCCCAAGGCCGACATGTACATGGCGAAGGCCAAGCGCTTCCGCCAGCGCGCGCTCGGCTTCCGCCACACGCT
>JAYRKO010000622.1:0-2047 GCA_041905745.1 Tagaea sp.
GTGCCTGCGACTGGCGCATGCCGACGCGATTGGCGGGCGCCATCCCGGGTCTCAAGGCGGGGTTCGATCCGCTCGATTTCTACCCGCGCACGATGCCGCAGGGCGCCGAGGCGTTCCGCGCGCTGGGGCGCCGCACGATGGAAACCGCGCCGGACGCGTCGATCTATTATCTCGAAGCCAACCTGGTGCTCGCCGGTCTCGATTGCGGCGTCAATCTCGTCGAGATCGCGCGGCGCGACGGCGCGGAAGTCGACGCGTGGACGGTCGATGCCGACCGCCCGGGCCTGCACGACATCCTCGTGCGCCTCGTGCGCGCGGGCGCCACGCAGGTGACGACCAACGACCCGGACCTTCTCGGTCCCCTTCTCGAGGAAGCGACAGCATGCGCGTAACGAAAACGACGGACCGGCTTGTTCTGCCTTCGGTCGAGGAACGCCGGCGGATCCTCGCCGCACCCGTCGTCGAGACGAGCTTCCGGCAGGCGTTCGACGCGCTGCCCGTGCTGCACGCGGTCGAGGTGCGCGCGCCGGCAGCACCGCGCGCGCTTGGCCGGACGGCACGCATCGCGTTCTGGAACGCCGAGCGGCTCAAATACGAAATTCCCTCGGCGGGCCTGCTGGGCGGGCTCGGCGCCGACGTGCTGATGCTGTGCGAACTGGATCTGGGAATGGTGCGCGCGCAGAACCGCCACACGATCCGCGATCTCGCCGACACGCTGGGCCAGGGCTACGTGTTCGGCGCCGAATTCGTCGAACTCGGCCTCGGCGACCTGCGCGAGCAGAAGGCATTCGCCGGGCAGGACAACGCGGCGGGCGTCCATGGCGGCGGCTTCGTTTCGGGTGCCGCGCTCGACCGGCCGGCGCTCGTACGGCTGGAAACGTCGGGGCGGTGGTTCGACGGCGCCTTCCACGAGCGCCGCGTGGGCGGACGCATCGCGATGCTGGCCGAAGTGCGGCTCGCCGGCGCGCGCGTACTGCTCGTCTCGGTCCATTACGAGAGCCACACCGGCCCGGCCGACCGGCTGGTGCAGACGAAGAAGATGCTCGACGAGATCGACGCGCATTCGCCGGGCATCCCCGTGCTGATCGGCGGCGACTTCAATACGAACACCTTCGAGCGCGAGGAGCGCACGGTCGAAGGGGCTGTCGAGAAGTCGCTGCTCGCGGATCCCCAGCGTCTCGTCGCGCCGATGAAATACGAACCGATGTTCGATCTGCTCGCGCGCAACGGCTACGACTGGAACGGCTGCAACGCGATGGGCGTCGTCACCCAGCGCACGCGCCCCGACGGCACACCCAAGCCGCCCTTCGGCAAGATCGACTGGCTGTTCTCGCGTGGACTCAAATGCAGCGCCGCGGCGACGCTGCCGGCTGTCGACCCGCGTGGCGTGGCGATTTCCGATCACGAGGTCCTCGCGGTCACGATCGAGGTCGGTTAGACGCCGGTTTCTGTCGCGCTTCGAGTCGTCGGCCTGCATCGTGCGGGCGTCGGCATGCGCGCCGACGCCCGTTTTTCATACCATTGAAATCGTTCGGATAATCGTCGGAACACCGGTCGTCTCCGACGACGGCAGGAGCTGTCACAAATCCGCAATGGCCCTTTGATATGGAGGTCGCGTCGCATCGTTCCCCCTGGGACACCGCAGTGTCCCGATCAAAGGAGAGCCCCGTGAAATTCTCGAAGATCGTCCTGCTCGCCGCGACGCTGGCCGTTACGAGCGCCGGCGCCTCGGCCGCCGACATTTCCGGTGCGGGCGCCACCTTCCCGTATCCGATCTATGCGAAGTGGGCCGACGCCTACAAGAAGGAGACCGGCATCGGTCTCAACTACCAGTCGATCGGCTCGGGCGGCGGCATCAAGCAGATCAAGGCCAAGACGGTGACCTTCGGCGCATCCGACGCGCCGCTTTCGGGCAAGGAGCTCGACGACACAAACCTCGCGCAGTTCCCGATGGTGATGGGCGCCATCGTGCCGGTCGTCAATCTCGACGGCGTCAAGCCGGGCGAACTCGTCCTCGACGGCGCCACGATCGCGAAGCTCTACCTGG
>JAYRKO010000623.1:0-2044 GCA_041905745.1 Tagaea sp.
ACGCGCTGCTGCTGCTGGCGCGCGGGGCCGGCGTTCGTGCGGGGGGAAAACTGCGGTTCGGCCATCGTCGCTCCAGCCCTTGTTCCTTGGGGCCGCCCGACGCCGGGGGCCCGCCTCAGTTCAGTTCGGCGCGGAGCTTCTGGCGGAGCAGGTCGATCGGAACCCGCCGACCGTCCATGCTGGTGCACCAGAACGTCCACCCGTTGCAGGCCGGCGCGCCCATCACGGCGGCCCCGACCTGATGGATCGACCCGCGGTGATCGCCCGTCGCCGTCGAGGCGACCAGCGTCCCGTCGGCGCGGACGCGTGCCGTCCAGCGGCCTGTAGCATCGCTCAGCACCTCGCCCGACCGCAAGAGCCCTCGCTCGACCAGCCAGCCGAAGGGAATGCGCGGTTCCTCGCGTTTCGCCCGGACGTTAAGGAAGTCGGGGTCGTCGGGCAGCGTGTCGCGGATGCGCTTCTCGGCGACCGCGACATAGCCGCGATCTCGCTCGAATCCCACGAACTTCCGGCCCAGCCGCTTGGCGACCGCCCCCGTGGTGCCCGAGCCGAAGAACGGGTCCATGACCGTCTCGCCGGGCTTCGAGGACGAAAGCACCGCGCGGTAGACGAGCGACTCGGGCTTCTGCGTGGGGTGGGCCTTCTTGCCGTCGGCGTCCTTGATGCGCTCGGGGCCGCCGCACACGGGGATGAGCCAGTCCGAGCGCATCTGGAGCTCTTCGTTCAGCGCCTTCATGGCCTCGTAGTTGAACGTGTACTTCGCCTTCTCCGAGCGCGCGGCCCAGATCATCGTCTCGTGCGCGTTGGTGAAGCGCCGGCCGCGGAAATTCGGCATCGGGTTGGTCTTGCGCCACACGATGTCGTTGAGGATCCAGAAGCCCAGATCCTGCAGGATCGCGCCCACGCGGAAGATGTTGTGGTAGCTGCCGATGACCCAGATCGCGCCGTCGGGCTTGAGCGCCCGGCGCGCGGCCGTCAGCCACGCGCGCGTGAACTTGTCGTAGGCGGCGAAATCGCCGATCTGGTCCCACGCGTCGTCGACCGCGTCGACCTTGGAATTGTTCGGGCGGTGCAACTCGCCCTTGAGCATCAGGTTGTAGGGCGGGTCGGCGAAGACCATGTCGACCGAGCCTTCGGGCACCTGGCCCATCAGCTCGATGCAGTCGCCGATCGTGATCGTCCCTTCCGGGAACTCGATGCGTGCCTGATGCTTTGTCATGGCGCGCATCCTGAGTCAGGCGCGATTCAGCGGTCAACAGATAAACGAATCAAAGGCTTAATCGACCCTGCGCGAGCGGCGCGAAACTCAATCTGTGGTGGGCCGTCGGCCCCCGGACCGCAATGGATTCGATGTGGGCGGCGGCCCCATACCCCTTGTTCGAGGCCCAGCCATAGCCCGGATGGCGGGCATCGAGCCGTTCCATGATGTGGTCGCGGGTCACCTTGGCGAGGATCGAGGCGGCGGCGATCGACATCGATTTGGCATCGCCCTTGATCAGTCCCTCGCATCGGCAGGGCAGGTCGCGCGGCAGCTGGTTGCCGTCGACGAGGGCGGCGTCGGGTTTCACGCCCAGCCGTTCGACCGCCCGGCGCATGGCCAGGTGCGTGGCGCGCAGGATGTTGAGCGCGTCGATCTCCTTCACGCTCGCCGCCGCGATGGCGAAGGCGAGCGTGCCGGTCTTCGCGTGCGCGCGCAGTTCGGCGAAGGCCGCCTCGCGGCGTGCGGCCGTCAGCTTCTTGGAATCGTCGATGGCGCCGGCAAGGGCCGGCGGCAGTTTCGCGGCAAGGAACACGACGGCCGCCGCGACGACGGGCCCCGCCAGTGGCCCGCGGCCCGCCTCGTCGACGCCCGCCACGCGGCCGCCCAGCTTTTTCTCGTGCGCAAGATCCGGCATCGGACGCCGACTATAGCGCCCCCGCGCCGGGCCGGCGAAAGCCGCTGCCGAAGGCGGCCGACAGGTTTTCCGCCAGATGGTCGGGACCGAGACCGTAGAGCGCCGTGCGAAACGCGTCCGTCGTGACCGGGCCGATCTCGCCGTCGCGC
>JAYRKO010000624.1:0-2041 GCA_041905745.1 Tagaea sp.
AAGACGCCGGGCAATACTCCGGCCCGGTCGAAAGGCCCCTCCCGAGGACCCCCGTTTGAACTGGCACCGCTACGCAAGCCCCGCGAATTTCAAGCGCCTGTCCGACCGCCTGCTCCCTTGGGCGGCCGGCGGTGCGGCGCTGTTCCTTGGCGTGGGGATCTGGAGCGGGCTCGTCGTGTCGCCCGCCGACTACCAGCAGGGCGAGACCGTGCGCATCATGTACGTCCACGTGCCCGCCGCGTGGATGGCGATGTTCGTCTACGCCAACCTCGCGATCGCGGGTGCGGCTGCGCTGGTGTGGCGCCACCCGCTGGCCGAGGTCGCGGGCCGCGCGATCGCACCCGTGGGGGCCGCCTTCACGTTCCTGTGCCTCGTCACCGGCTCGCTGTGGGGCAAGCCGATGTGGGGCACGTGGTGGGTGTGGGACGCGCGGCTCACTTCCGTCCTCATCCTCTTCTTCGTCTATCTCGCCTACATGGCGCTTGCCGCCGCCTTCGACGAGCCCGAACGGGGTGCACGCGCCTCGGCGGTGCTGGCGCTGGTGGGGGCGATCAACCTTCCCGTCATCAAGTTCTCGGTCGATTGGTGGAACACGCTCCACCAGCCGGCGTCGGTCACGCGCTTCGACGCGCCGGCGGTGCATCCCTCGATGTTGCTGCCGCTGCTCGCCATGGCGATCGGCTTCACGTTCTTCTTTTTCGCCGTGGCGCTCGTGCGGATCCGTGCCGAACTGGTCGAGCGGCGTCTCGCCGCCCTGCAGCACGCGCGCGCCGCCGCCGGCGGGGCCGCGGAATAGCGCGATGGCGGCGTTCCTCGACATGGGCGGCTACGCCGCCTTCGTGTGGCCCGCATGGGCGCTGACGGTCGCGATCCTCGCCGGCCTTGCGGCGGCGAGCGTGCGCCGGCTGCGCGCGCTCGAGCGCGAGCTGGCCGAACTGGACGGCGAACGATGAGGCTCCCGCGCGCCCGTGCCGCAAAGCGCCGTCGCCTGATGGTGCTGCTGCTTGCCGGTCTCGGCCTCGGCACCGCCGCGGCGCTGACGCTGACGGCCTTCGACGACCATCTCGTCTTCTTCCACACGCCAACGGACGTCGCCGCGCACAAGGTGCCGGTCGACCGGCAGATGCGCATCGGCGGGCTCGTCGAGGAAGGTTCGGTCGAGCGCGTGACGGGTTCGCCCGTCGTGCGCTTCCGCGTGACCGACCTCGAACATGCCGTGCCCGTCACCTATCAGGGCGTATTGCCCGACCTGTTCCGCGAAGGACAGGGCGTCGTCGCGAACGGCAAGCTCGGCGCGGACGGCACGTTCCGCGCGAACGAAGTCCTCGCCAAGCACGACGAGAACTACATGCCTGCGGAAGTCGCCGAGGCGCTGAAGCGCTCCGGCCGCTGGCAGGAAGGCGCGGCCAAACCCCAATGAGCGCCGAGATCGGCCATTACGCGTTGGTGCTGGCGCTGTGCGTGGCGATCGCGCAGTCGATCCTGCCGCTCGTGGGTGCGGCGCGCGGCGATGCGGCGTTGCAGGCCTTCGCGAAGCCCGCGGCACTGATGCAGTTCGCGCTGGTGGCGCTGGCCTTCGGCTGTCTCGTTCAGGCCTTCGTCGTGTCGGACTTCACGGTGCGCAACGTCGCGATGAACTCGCACTCGGCCAAGCCGCTGCTCTACAAAATTTCGGGCGCGTGGGGGAACCACGAAGGCTCGATGGTGCTGTGGTCGCTGATCCTCGGCCTGTTCGGCGCGCTCGTCGCGGCTTTCGGGCGCAACCTGCCGCCGGGGCTGAAGGCGCGCACGCTCGCCGTGCAGGGCATGATCGGCGTCGCCTTCCTCGCCTTCGTCGTCTTCACGTCGAACCCGTTCGAGCGCGTCGTTCCGCCGCCGGCCGACGGGCGCGACCTGAACCCGCTCCTGCAGGATCCCGGCCTCGCCTTCCATCCGCCGTTCCTCTACGTGGGCTATGTCGGCTTCTCGATCGTCTTCGCCTTCGCGATGGCGGCCCTCATCGAAGGGCGCGTGGACGCCGCGTGGGCGCGCTGGGTGCGGC
>JAYRKO010000625.1:0-2038 GCA_041905745.1 Tagaea sp.
CGCGCGCCGGCCGGCACGACCTGGCGCCAGCGCTTCTTCGACGAGGTGAAGGACCGACTCGACGTCTCGCGCGTGCATTTTCTCGGCAACGTGCCCTACGAGACGTTCCTCAAGGTGCTGCAGGTCTCGGCCGCGCACGTCTATCTCACCTATCCGTTCGTGCTGTCCTGGTCGATGGTCGAGGCGATGGCGGCGGGATGTCTTGTCGTCGGCTCGCGCACCGGCCCGGTCGAGGAAGTGCTGCGCGACGGCGCCAACGGACGACTGGTCGATTTCTTCGACGTCGACGGGCTTGCCCGCACGATCGTCGATGCATTGCGCAATCCGGCCGCGCACACGGCGCTACGCCGGCAGGCCCGCGCCGACACGGTCGAACGCTACGACCTCAAGGACTGCCTTGCGCGGCAGATTGGGCGCATCGAGGCCTTCGCGGCGGCGCGTGCGCGATAACGTCGCACGACTCCCGAAGTGATACTAAATTCTTAGAAATTATATTTATCCATATGATTTTCATATATTTCTATAATGCGATCAACTCTCACTATTATTGAGAATAGTTTGCATTTTCACAAACGGGTCGCTATATCCTCTCCCGATCCGGTGCCGCCGGACATGCCGAACAGAGGATATCCATGAAGCTCTTCAAGAAGGCCCTGCGCACCCTCGCCGCGAGCGCCATCGTGCTCGCCGCCCTCGCCCCCCACGTCAAGGCGCAGACGGCCTCCGCCGAGGGCATCCTCGTCTACAACGCACAGCACGAGAACCTGACCCGCGACTGGGCCGCCGGTTTCACGCGCGAGACGGGCATCAAGGTGACGATCCGCAAGGGCAGCGACATGGACATGGCCAACCAGCTGGTCCTGGAAGGTGCGCGCTCGCCGGCCGACGTCTTCCTCACCGAGAATTCGCCGGCCATGACGCTGGTCGAGAGCGCCGGCCTGTTCGAGCCGATCCCGGCCGACGTGCAGGCGCTGATCCCCGAACAGTACCGGCCCGGCGACGGGCGCTGGATCGGCGTGGCCGCGCGTTCGACCGTGTTCGTCTACAACAAGAACAAGCTCGCCGCCGACCAGCTGCCGAAATCGATCCTCGAACTGGCCGAGCCGAAATGGAAGGGCCGCTGGGCGGCCTCGCCCGCGGGCGCCGACTTCCAGGCCATCGTCGGCGCGCTCGTCGTCCTCAAGGGCGAGAGCGTCGCGGCCGACTGGCTCAAGGCGATGAAGGTCAACGCCGCGCCCTATCGCGGCAACGCGACCGCGATGAAGGCGGTCAATGCCGGCGAAGTCGACGGTGCGGTCATCTACCACTACTACTACTTCAACGATCAGGCGAAGACGGGCGAGAACAGCAACAACGTCGCCTCGCACTATTTCCGCAACCGCGACCCGGGCGCGTTCGTCAGCGTGTCGGGTGCGGGCGTGCTCGCCTCGTCGAAGAAGAAGGCCGAAGCGATGGCGTTCGTTCGCTGGATCGCCGGCAAGGGCGGCCAGAAGGTGCTGCGCGAGGGCGATTCCTACGAATACGCCGTGGGCAACGGCGAGGCCTCGCACCCCAAGCTCGAGCCGCTCGCCAAGCTCGAAGCGCCGGTGCTGGAGCCCGCGCGCCTCAACAACAAGAAGGTCACCGACCTGATGACGGCGGCCGGCCTGCTCTGACGGCCCGGCCCGACGGCCGGCGTCGACAAAGCCGGCCAATCGTGCGATTGAGCGCATCCGGGCCTAAGCGCCCGGATGCGCCATTTCCGCCGGTAGCCGTTTGTCCGCCTCTCCCGCCCTGCCCCTTCCCGTCTTTCGCCCGGCCGCGCGCGTGCCGGCGGCGATCCTCTTCCCGGCGCTGGCGGTTTCGGCGTTCGCACTCCTGCCGCTCGGCTTCGTCCTCTGGGTCTGCGTCGAGACGGGCGCGGACGCGCTTTCCGCGCTGATCCTGCGCCCGCGCGTCTACGAACTTCTCGTCAACACGTTCCTGCTGCTGGCCCTGACGCTGCCGCTGTGCGCGGGCATCGCCGTGGCGCTCGCGTGGCTGACCGAACGCTCGGACC
>JAYRKO010000040.1:0-10969 GCA_041905745.1 Tagaea sp.
GGCGGCCGAGGCGGGCGGCTGCGGCGCTTGGGTCGGCGTGGAAGCGGGGGCGGGTGCGGTTTCGGCCGGCGGCAGGGTGCGCGGCGGGGCGCTGGCCGGGGCCGACTGGCCGGGACCGAAAATGCCCGCTACCCTTTCGCGAATCGCTTCCGACTGCTCGCACCCGGCGAGCGCGGTGGCGGCGAGAAACGCGGCGGCACAGGCGAGAAGACGCAAGCGCATGGAACCCACGGACGAAGCCGAAGAAGATGCGCGCGAGCCTAGCGGGGCGGACGCGCATAATCCAGCGCCGCCGGGCCCGGGGCTCTACCTTGCCGGCACGCCCATCGGCAATCTGGGCGATGCAAGCGCGCGGCTCAAGCGCACGCTGGCCGCCGCCGGCACGATCGCGGCCGAGGATACGCGCGTGGCGCGCCGGCTGCTGTCGGCCCTCGGCATTCCCGCGCCGCGCCTCGTGCGCTGCGACGAGACGGTTTCAGCCGAAGTGGCGCCCCGGCTGGTCGAAGCCGCGAAACGCGAGGTCGTCGTCTTCGTGTCCGACGCCGGCATGCCGGGCATCGCCGATCCGGGGGCCGCACTGGTGCGCGCGGCCGATGCGGCGGGCGTCAACGTCACCGCCGTTCCCGGCCCGTCGGCGCTGGCGACGGCCCTTGCGCTGTCGGGACTGCCGGCCGAGCCGTTCCTGTTCCTGGGCTTCCTGCCCGCCAAGGCGGGGCCGCGCGCGCGCCGGCTGGCCGAGTTCAAAGACACGAAGGCGGCCCTCGTCGCGTTCGAATCGCCCCATCGCCTTGCCGAGACGCTGGAAGCGATGGAGACCGTGCTGGGCGACCGGCCGGCCTGCGTCCTGCGCGAGTTGACGAAGCTGCACGAGGAACGCCGGCCCGGCACGCTTGCGGCGTTGGCCGCGCACTATGCCGCCGCCGGCGAACCGCGCGGCGAGATCGTGATCGTCGTGGGCCCGCCCGCCGACGGGGCCGCCGATCCGCTCGATCCCGAAGCGCTCGACGCGCGCATCGAAGCGGCGCTGAAGACGCACGGCGTGCGCGATGCGGCCGACCGCGTGGCGGCGGCCACAGGCCTGGCGCGCCGGCAGGTCTATGCGCGCGCGCTGGAACTGGCGGGCAAGACGCGGCGGTGAATTCGCCCCGCCACGTCGCGGCCGAACGGCGCGGGCGGCGCGCGGAATTCCTCGCGCGCTGGCGCCTGCGCGTCGCGGGCTGGCGCATCGTGGCGCACGACGTGCGCCTGCCCGCGGGCCAGATCGACATCGTGGCAAAACGCGGGCGAATTCTCGCCTTCGTCGAGGTGAAGGCCCGCGCCACGGCCGAGGATGCGGCCGAATCGCTACACCCTGCACAACGTCTGCGCATCGCGCGCGCGGCCGAACAGTTCCTCGCCGCGCGCCCTCAATTCGCCGCATTCGACGCGAGATTCGACATGGTGCTGGTGGCGCCCGGACGCTGGCCGCGCCACCTGCAAGACGCTTGGCGCGACTCGCGCTAGCGCCCTAAATAGAAGGCAAGGAGAAGACCCATGCCGAACCCCCTTCGCGCCTCGTCGATCCGCACCTGCGCCGTCCTTCTGGCCGCAAGCCTGGCACTGGGCGGCTGCGTGGGCGCGGTCGTGGGCGGGGCCGCCGCCGTCGGCTCGACCGCCATGCAGGACCGCGGCCTCAAGGGCGCGGCCACCGACAACGCGATCGCGCTGGAGATCAACCACTACTGGTTCCAGGAGGGCAAGAGCACGCTCTTCTCCAGCGTCACGACGCAGATCTACGAAGGCCGCGTGCTGCTGACCGGTGCCGTGTCGAACCCCGACACGCGCGCGGAAGCCGTGCGCCTCGCGTGGAAGGCCTCGGGCATCCGCGAGATCATCAACGAGATCGAGGTGACCGACGAGGGCGGCGTCAAGGCCTACGCCAAGGACGTGTGGGCCGCCAACGAGCTGCGCTCGCGCCTGCTCTTCGCCAAGGGCATCAACTCGGTCAACTTCACGGTCGAGGTCGTGAACGGCGTCGTCTACATCCTCGGCGTCTACGCCGATACGGCCGAGCACGACCGCGTGCTGGCCGTCGCGCGCAACATGTCGAACGTCAAGCGCGTGGTGAGCCACGCCATCGCGCGCGACGATCCGCGCCGCTTCCGGGCACCGCCGGGCGAGGCGGGCGCGACTTCGTGAACCCGCCCTATCGTCTCGCCGGTGCGGCCAGCGTCGAGGTCGAGCGCACGCTCGCCGCGGCGGCCGACGCCGGCGAGGCGGATTTCGCGATCGCCGACACCGCCCTTGCGCTGTCGGCCGCCGCAAGGCCCGCGACCGACCTTGCCCCCTATCGCGCGCACCTGTCGGAAATCGCGACCTGCGTGGCGGCGGAAGCCGCGCGCCGGCCCGACACGCTCGACGGGCGCGTCGCGGCCCTGCGCGAGGCGCTGGTCGAGCGCATGGGTTATCGCGGCGATCGCGACACCTACGACGACCTGCGCAACGCCGATCTCGTGGGCGTCATCGACCGGCGGCGCGGCCTGCCGGTGGCACTCGCCATCCTGTGGATCCACGCCGCGCGCACGCAGGGCTGGCCGGCGGCGGGTCTCGCCTTTCCCGGTCATTTCCTGATCCGCGTCGAAGCGCCCGACGGGCGCGCGATCCTCGACCCGTTCAACGGCGGTGCGGTCATGGAGACGAAGGCGCTGCGCAGCCTCATCAAGCGCTTCGAGGGGCCGAGTGCCGAACTCCAGAACCACCATTACGCGAGCGTGGCCGACCGCACGGTGCTGCTGCGGCTCCAGAACAACATCAAGCTTCGCCTTCTGAAGGCCGAGGATTTCCGCGGCGCGCTCGCCACGCTCGAACGCATGCTGATGATCGCGCCCAGCGATCCCGCGCTGTGGCACGAGACGGGGCTCGTGCATGTCGGTCTGGACAATCTGCGCGCGGGCGTGATGTGCTTGGAACAGGCCTTCGCGCTCGTCGAGGCGCCCGGTGCGAAAAGCCGCATCGCGATGGAGATCCAGGCGCTGAAGGGCCGCCTGAACTGAACGCCCCTTTTCTTCGGAAGCACGCAGAGGTAACCGGCATGTCGCGCGTCGTCGCCGTCCAGATGGACCCGATCGAACAGATCAATATCGACGGGGATTCGAGCTTCGCGCTGATGATGGAAGCGCAGGCGCGCGGCTGGACGCTCTACCACTATCTCGTGCGCGACCTGTCGATGAAGGGCAAGGACCGCATCTACGCGCACGCGCATCCGGTGAAGGTGCGCCGCGAGAAGGGCAACCATTTCACCTTCGGCGCACGCGAGACGCTCGATCTCGCGAAGACGCAGGTGATCCTGATGCGCCAGGACCCGCCCTTCGACATGGCCTACATCACGGCCACGCACATCCTCGAGCACCTGCACCCGAAGACGCTGGTCGTGAACGACCCCGCGCACGTGCGAAACGCGCCCGAAAAGCTGTTCGTCACGCATTTCCCGCATCTGATGCCGCCCACGCTGATCACGGCCGACCCGGGCGAGATCCTCGAATTCCGGCGCGAGTACCGCGACATCATCGTGAAGCCGCTGTTCGGCAACGGCGGGGCCGGCGTCTTCCGCCTGAAGCCCGACGACGAGAACCTGACCGCCCTCATCGAGATGTTCACGCAGAAGAGCCGCGAGCCGCTGATGATCCAGCGCTACGAGCCGGCCGTGCGCGCGGGCGACAAGCGCATCATCCTCGTCGACGGCAAGGCGGAAGGTGCGATCCTGCGCGTGCCGGCGGCGGGCGAGGCGCGCGCCAACATGCATGTGGGCGGCAAGGCCATCAAGACGGGCCTGACGAAGCGCGAAGAGGAAATCTGCGAGACGATCGGGCCCGAACTCAAGAAGCGGGGGCAGATCTTCGTGGGCATCGACGTGATCGGCGACTACCTCACCGAGATCAACGTCACCTCGCCCACCGGCATCCAGGAAGTGAAGCGCTTCGACGGCACCGATCTCGCCAAGTCCATCTGGGACGCGATCGAGCGCAAGCTCTAGCCCATCAGCCCGCGCGCGGCGAGATAGCAGCCCAGCGCGAGCATGCCGATCAGGAACCAGCGGCGGAAGCCTTCGGCCGGCAGGCGGTGGCGCAGCTTCGTGCCCACGGCCATGCCCGCGAGCGCGGGGGCAAGGGCGAAGGCCGAGCCGATCAGGTTCGCCGCGTCGTAGACGCCGTCGTTGGCAAGGCCCAGCCCCAGCGCCACCGTCGCGACGAGGAACGACAGGCCGAGCGCCTGGATAAGATCCTCCTTCGCGAGACCCAGCGACTGGATGTACGGCACCGCCGGCAGCACGAAGATACCCGTCGCCGCCGTGACGAGCCCCGTGGCGAGGCCGATCGGCGGACCCAGCCAGCGTTCCATGTGCGCGGGCACGTGGAAGCGCACGGCGCCGAGGCTCAACGCCGCATAGGCCGCAACGCACGTTCCCAGCGCCACGCGCGCGGCCATCGCGTTCTCGCCCGCAAGCCAGCCGCCGCCCATCCACACGCCCACGCACACCGCCAGCATCATCGGCCACAGCCGGCGCGCGACCGCGCGGAAATCCGGCCCCGCGAGGAGCTGCCACACGTTCGTCACCAGCGAGGGCACGACCAGCAGGGCCGCCGATTGCGCAGGGGCGAGCATCAGGCTCAAGAGCCCCATCGAGATCGTCGGCAGGCCGAGCCCCACCACGCCCTTGACGAACCCCGCCAGCGCGAAGGCCACCGTCACGAGAAGGAGAAGGGAAAGATCAGGCATCGCACTTCCGGTAGGGGCCGATGTCGAGATGGAGGTGGTTGGCGTGCGCGAAGTCGGTCCTGGGCGTCAGCACCATGTTGAAATGGCGGCAGGCACCTTGCGCCACGTCGCGCAGGAACGCGCCGCGCGGGCCGCGGTCGGACCAGTCCTTGCGCACGTTGACGGTGATCTTGCCGTCGATCTCGAAGCCGCCGACGTCGATCGCGCGGCCGAACGCGTGTTCGGACAGCCGCTCGTTGCGGCCGGTCTGCGGGCGGCAGACATAGGTGCCGAAATGCACGATCTGGATCGCCGGCTTGCCGAAATGCCGGCGCGCCGCGGGCTGGACGACGTCCTGTTCGAACGCGGCAAGCGCATGCGCCAACGGGCAGGTCATCAGCGCGGGCCGGTTGAGCGCGATGGTCGCGCGCGCCAGCATGACGGCTTCGTCCACGCGGCAGCCTTCGCGCGTGGGCCGCGTCGCCTGACGTTCGAACTGCGCGCCGGTGCGCGCGAGCGCATCGAAGCAGTCGGACGGTGCGGCGGCGGCGGGCGGCGGCGGCGGCTCGGGCGGGGGCAGGCGCGGCGCGCACGCACCCGTCGCCAGCGCCAGCAGGGCGGCGGCAAGGAAGGCCCGAAAGGATGGACGGCGGACGGACAAAGGGGGACGGAACTCCGGCTCGCGAATCGACTCCGGATTTCCGCTGCGGTGCGGGCGCGACTATACGCGCGCCGATGCCTTCGCGTGAATCCCCGACGTGGCCTTCGCCAAGGCCTTGGCCAGCAGTTCGAATTCGCCGCGCCGGGCCGTGCCCTTGCGCCAGACGAGGCCGAGATCGCGCGCCGGGTCGTCCTCGACCGGCACGGCGGCGAGGTTGGTGCCCTTCAGAAGGCCCGCGTCGATGGCGAGCTGCGGCAGCAGCGTGACGCCCAGCCCGTTGTCGACCATCTGGACGAGCGTGAAGATCGACGTCGCCGCAAACGGGTCGGGATCGCGGCTTTCGCGCAGACCGCACGCGGCAAGCGCGTGCTTCTTCATGCAGTGCCCGTCGGCGAGCAGCAGCAGCTTCTGCTGGCGGATCTCGCGCGGCGAGACGCGCGCACGGCCGGCGAGCGCATCGTCCTTGCGCACGATGAGACGGAACGGATCGCGGCCGAGCGTGGCGCCGTCGTTGGGCCCGCAATCGCACGGCAGCGCCAGGATCGCCGCGTCGATGGCGCCGGTCGCCAGCTTTTCGACCAGCCGTTCGGTCAGGTCCTCGACCAGATAGAGCCTGAGCTTCGGGTAGGCCTTGCGCAGCGCGGGCAGCGCCTTGGGCATCCAGAACGGGCTCACCGACGGAATGACGCCCAGCCGCAGGTCGCCCGACAGCGGCTCGCCCGCTTCCTTCGCCTCCAGCGCCAGTTCCTCGGCATCGGCCAGCAGGCGGCGTGCGCGCGCGAGGATGCGCTCGCCCAGCGGCGTGAGCACGACGCGCCGGCGCGTGCGGTCGACCAGCGCCGCCCCCAGCGTCGCCTCCAGTTCCTGCAGGCTGGCCGACAGCGTGGACTGGGTGACGCTCGCCGCCTTCGCCGCGCGCCCGAAATTGAGCGTGTCGGCAAGGCAGGCGAAGTGGCGGAGCTGGCGCAGCGTGGGCAGGTGAATCATCGGAAACCTCGATAAGTAAGTCTAGTTTAATCCGTTGGACCGATCAAGTCCGGAACGGCACATTCTGCGTCGACGGGGAACACGACGTTCCCCCCGAAGACCAACGGAGAGAGATCCCATGCTGACCATCGGCGACAAGTTCCCCGCTTTCGACCTCAAGGCCGTTGTTTCGACCGACCCGAAGACCGCCTTCACGCAGGTCACGAACGAGTCCGACAAGGGCAAGTGGAAGATCGTGTTCTTCTGGCCGAAGGACTTCACGTTCGTCTGCCCGACCGAGATCGCGGCGTTCGGCAAGCTCAACAAGGACTTCAACGAGCGCGACGCGGTCGTCTACGGCGTGTCGACGGACAGCGAGTTCGTCCACCTCGCCTGGCGCCAGAACCACGCCGACCTGAAGACCCTGCCCTTCGCGATGCTGGCCGACATCAAGCGCGAGCTGTCGACCGCACTGGGCGTGCTCGACAAGGCCGAGGGCGTGGCGCTGCGCGCGACCTTCGTCGTCGACCCCGAGGGCGTCATCCGCTTCGTGTCGGTCAACGACCTGAACGTGGGCCGCAACCCGGCCGAGGTGATGCGCGTGCTCGACGCGCTGCAGACCGACGAGCTGTGCCCCTGCAACTGGCAGAAGGGCGACGACGTCCTGAAGGCCGCCTGAGCCGAACCCCAACGAGGAGAACGGTCATGTCGATCGAGAACCTGAAGAACGCCCTTCCCGACTACGCGAAGGACCTGAAGCTCAACCTCTCCACGCTCGCGGGCGAGGAGACGCTGCCCGCGGAACTTCGCGCGCTGACCTTCGTGGCCGCCGCCCTTGCGGTGCGCCAGCCGTCGGTGCGCGACGCGATCCTGGCCGAGTTCGGCCCGCAGCTGACGGCCGAGAAGCTGGGTGCGGCGAAGATCGCCGTCGCGATGATGGGGATGAACAACGTCTATTACCGCTTCACCCATCTCGTGTCGGCACCGGAGTACGCCACGATGCAGGCGAAGCTGCGCATGACCGCGATGGCCAAGCCCGGCATCGGACACGCGGAGTTCGAGCTGCTCAGCCTCGCCGTGTCGGCCATCAACGGCTGCGGCATGTGCATGGACAGCCACGAGAAGGCCGTGCGCAAGCACGGCATCGAGCCGGCCGCCGTGCAGGCCGCGGTGCGCATCGCCGCCGTCGTCCACGCCGTCGCCGTGACGCTGGACGCCGAGGCGGGCGCGGAACTGCCGCAGGCGGTCGCGGCCTGAGCCGGCGAACGTGGTACCCGGAAGGGCGTGACGTCCTTCCGGGCGCCCGTCGCGCTCGTAGTGCGGCTACTGGACGAACGGCGGCGACCGCTTGAAGAAGCACGTCCCCGTCTCGAGCAGCACGGCGGACGGCGGATATTCGATGAATTTCAGCCGCGATACCGTGCCCTGACCGTCGGCTTCGAGCCGCAACTCGTACCATTTGTTTCCGGCAACATCCGACGACGCGAGGCCGCAATATAGTTTGTCGCGGATTAGGTGTTCGAACAGAAGAACGGTATCGTCCCTCTTCAACTGACGCTCCTTGAGGGTCGTCCTGCCGTCGTCGGCGAAGATCAGTTGCGGCGTCGAGCCGAATTGCGCCTCCTGAACGACGATCGAATCGGCGGTCAGCGATTCGATCAGGACATTGTTGAGGTCGCGCCAGGCGCTTGGCGGGAGATTTCCGCCGGCCGGCCGCGCCTGGCCGTAGGCGCGGATTGCGGCGGCAAGCCGATCGGCCGCGCGACTGGGCGCCTTGTTCGCGACCTGAATGGTCGATTCGTCGAAATTCAGCCGCTTCAAGGTCGAAACCTCGTTCGGGGCAAGGCACTGTTCGTACAAGGCCTGGCGCGGCAGATCGGTCGACGCACGATAGAGATAGGCGAAGGCGACGAGCGAAATTTCGTCGGGGCGGTTCAGCGAAAGATCGTTCCGGGCTGCCGCCCGGATCGAGTTGCACATCACGTAAGCCTGATCGGCATTCTTCGTCGAAATGAACGTGTTCCAGTTCGGGGCGAACGTCTTCGAGTTCTGCAGATGGTCGACGAGCCAGCCCGAATTCCTGGTGACCGTGGGCGTGGCTCCGTCCGAGAATTTAAGGATGCTCACCGGCACCCTTTCGCCGAAGTCCTTGAGCGAATTGCCCTGATGATCCGGAACGCCTTGCGCATTGTGCGTCCCGATCGCGATCGAATAGCGTGGAACCGCCCGGATTTCGATCGTGGCGCTTCCGTCCGGCAGGAGCGGATCGTTCAACGTGTATTTGATGCCGGAAACGCGGGATTCGCACTTGACCGACGCGTTGTTCGTCAGGTCGAGCAGGATGGGCTGGAAGAGCGGCGACTGGGAGTCGGCAAAGAAGCTTCCGACGTTCTTGTCGAACCGGTCCGCCGCTTCCGACGTCAGCATCGCCGCGACAGAATGGCTGCCGGGCACGATGCCGCCGATCGTGGCGCCGATCTTGAACATTTCCGTCAGGGTCTGGCCGATGCGCGAGTCGAATTTCTCGGCGTAGCGCATCTTCATCTGTATCGAGCCGGTTCCGTTCAGCGGGACATAGTTCGACGGGAGGATCGTGATCCGCTGCGGCAGCGACACGGACGGTTCCGAATCGGAGATGTTCTTGCCCCAGAGGAAGACCGGCACGAACACGCCGGCCGAGGTGCCGCCGGGCCCCGGGACGGTGGCGGTAAAGCTCCAGGAGATCGCCTCGGAATTCGTGCCGACAAGCGTCTTCCAGAGCTTGGCGCCGATCGACTGGCGCCTGAACTGCGGTGACTCGAATCCGGTCAGGACGACGTCGATATCGAAATAGGCACCTTCCAGCCGGGCGGTGATCGCATCGAGCGCCGTGCATTCTTCGGCCGTGAAACGAAGTTTCACGGGCGGCGCGAAACCCGGTTCCGCTTCCCGCTTCGTCACGGGGCCGGGCTGGGGAACGCAGGCCGACACGAAGAGCGCTGCTGCCATCAGAATCACAAATTTCATTGCGATGCTCCTGATGCGTTAAATTGTATTTTTACGACTACTACCATTGATTCTCTTCGCAGGCCATACAGAACAGCGTCGCAGGGCGTGTAGGCATTTCCGGATGCTCGCGGCGGTAGTGGGATATCGCGGCACGCCCCGAAGCGACGGCATGATTCCGGTGCTGTCGGGCGCCATCCGATTGAATCGGAAGGAAGGTCGAACCAGTCCCCATCCCGGGCCGACACCGGCTGCCCTGACGGCGGCGGGTCACCGGGAATGCGCGGATGTCGCGGCTGGGCCGAACGCGCCATCTTGAATAATGGAATTATTTTCCATTATATTGGAATGCATGGATATCGACTCGCTTCTCGGCCGACGTGTGCGCGCGCTGCGCGACGCCCGCAATCTCACCCTCGCGGAACTGGCGGACCTGAGCGGCGTCAGCCGCTCGACGATTTCGCTCATCGAGCGCGGCGAGACGAGCCCGACCGCCGCGATCCTCAACAAGCTGGCCGATGCGCTGGGCGTGGCGTTGCCCGCACTTTTCGCCGACGCGGCGGATGCCAAACCCAAATCGCCGCTGGCGCGTCGCGCTGACCAAACGGCGTGGACCGATCCCGACTCGGGCTATGTGCGCCGGCAGCTGACACCCGCCGGATTTCCCGCGCCGTTCGATCTGGTCGAGGTGGAGTTCCCGCCCGGCGCCCGCGTCGCGTTCGAGAACCCGACGCAGCGCGCGGCGATCCACCAGCAGGCCTGGATCCTCGACGGCGCGATGGAGATCGCGGTCGGGGGCAAGACATGGCGGCTGGCGGCCGGCGATTGTCTGGCGATGGAGCTGGGCGCGCGCATCGTCTTCCGCAACCCGACGCGCCGCAAGGCACGCTACGTACTGGCGCTGGCGGCATCGGGGCGGCCGCAGTGAGTGCCGCAACCATCGTCGCCTGCACGCCCGAGCGGCACGCGCCCGCCATCCTCGACATCTTCAACGAGGCGATCGCGAATTCGACCGCGCTCTACGACTATCGGCCGCGCGCGCCCGAGAGCATGGGCCCGTGGTTCGCCGCCAAACGGGCGGGCGGCTTTCCCGTGATCGGCGTCGAGGATGCGGCCGGTGCGCTCGTCGCGTTCGGCAGCTACGGCGCGTTTCGCGCATGGCCGGCATACAAATACACGGTCGAACATTCGGTCTATGTGCGCGCCGACCGACGCGGCCGCGGGCTCGGCCACATCGTGCTTCAAGAACTCGTCGCCGCCGCGCACGCCGCCGATCTGCACGCGATGATGGGCGGGATCGACGCGACGAACGCCGGCAGCATCGCGCTGCACGAACGGCTCGGCTTTCGCCATGTCGGCACGTTGCCGCAGGTCGGCTTCAAATTCGGCCGCTGGCTCGACCTCGCCTTCTACCAGCTGCTGCTCGACGCGCCCGCGCATCCAGTCGACGGGTAGGCATCGGAATACGTAAGTACTACACAATTGTCCTGGCACATCGGAAATTGTAGAACCACGTTTCTGCAATTTCAGGACTCCGCGAGGACACATGGTCGCGCGCGTCGCCACGGTCGCGTTCCAGGGGGTCGAGACGGTTCCCGTCGACGTGCAGGTGCAGGTGGCGGC
>JAYRKO010000041.1:0-10946 GCA_041905745.1 Tagaea sp.
GCGGGCGTTGTCGTTTAAACGGCCCAATTGCCGCGGGGTGGAGCAGCCCGGTAGCTCGTCAGGCTCATAACCTGAAGGTCACAGGTTCAAATCCTGTCCCCGCAACCACATCAAACCCGCCGACTCGTGAATTCGAGTCGGCGGGTTTTTCATTTGCCCTCTATGGGTGGGTAACAAGCAAGAAAACTCTCCGAATAATTTCGTTGAGGGTTGGCGACGAAGCGCCAGCATCAGCTGCGAGTCTCATGATGTCCGTCATCACGGCTGGGTTCTTTGCCGCATGACTAGGCTTTCTTAATCCATAGTGATTGGCGCGATCAGTCGCCAACCTGTTGAAGAGCGCCTCCGTCAGTTCCCCTTTCAGGGTTGTTTCTAGCTTATCCTCAAAGCATGCAAATTTATCTGAGATGGCCATTGGGAAGTCCGCGTGTGCGCCAGGCGAACCGACAAGACGCTGCAATGCTCTGTTAGATTTCTTGTGCTTCTCCGCATTATTTCTTTCGTTTATGTCGCTATCCCAAATCACGTATGTCGGAATGCCAAGTGAGCTAAATACCGCCCAAGGCTTGTCCAAATTCTCCTTCCCACCAACCGGCAAGATCGCGATTCCGGCGGCTTCGAAGTCAGCACCAACTTGTGAGGCCACTGCCATCAGCGCGGCGCGATCGCTAGTACCCTCCACCAAGACCACTGCCTTAGCAAAGAATCCTTCCGAAAGTTCGCTGTTCATAATGTGTAGGCGCGGCCTAATTGTAGTTGGTGAAAAAGTACCAGCCGGCTCGCCATTTGCGTTCTCGATAATTTCACAAATTTTCAAGTAGTCAGCGGCGGAGCAATCGCTTTCACGGCGAGGGCGATCAGCAAGCTTAATTCGGCGCACTATTCGAATCTCATCAAACCGCTCCATTGCGACGAAGTACGGCGAGTGGGTTGCAAACATTAGCTGGGTGCTTGTCGCCATCCCGGGAATGATGTCTCGGCTAAGATCCGTCAATACTTGAGCGAGATGCCGTTGCTTGGTCGGGTGCTGATACAGTTCGGGTTCCTCAATTGCCAATATCAATCCCGGGAGAGATGCGGGTTCGACTGACGATGGAGCGCTGCTGTTCGGCTCTCCATCACTATTAGTTTCAGTAGCCCGTGCCCGTGCTAAGTGCTGCAAAAGGGCGATGATGAATGCTCGCTGAAGGCCATGACCGGCGCGATCTACCGGTGTCTCAACGTCCTCATCTTTGAGCCCAACATCAGCTCCTGGAAGAGGTACGCCGAATGCCTCGGTAGCTTTCCAGCTAAGAGTTACAGCTACATCCGAATAGAGCTGCGTTAATGTATCTGTAACCGCATCTGCCAAGCCGCCGAGCTCCGGCAGATTTTTGGGATCGGTTAGCGCCGCGTATCTCTCTGAAATTTCCTTTTGAAATGCCTTTATGTCGCTGCGGGATTGAATTGCACTTCGAACAATGAGCTCCATAAGTTGCCCGACCGGGGTATTTTTCCCGTCCTGAGCATCTGCCCCCGCATCCCTGATTGCTGGAATGAGGACAAAGCTTGTAGCTTTCTGAAGGGCGCCTCTACCAACATTGGAAAATCCAAAAAACTGCCCATTGTCCCGAACCAGCGAGCATTGCTCTGGATGTTTCGCTGTCCAGCTTGCAATGGATTCGTCGATTTCATCGATCCGGCCGACCTTTTCCAAGTCGCTGTATATTCCGCTGCCGCACAGGTCATTAAAAGCGGTCTTCTTTGGTGCGCCACTAAGCTTGTTGATCTGATCAAATCCGACATGTCCCTGTGTCATGCCGAAGTACCGTCCGTTTGACCTTCCTCCATTCGCCTCAATTGTGCGGACGACTGTCATTTCATCGCCGCTAATTCGACTGGCAAATAGCTCGGTTTCCTCAGTGGTGAAATTTGAGAACGTCAGAGCAATCTCAATTGGTTCGCTCGCATCATAAAAATCGATATCTCGAATACTTGCGAGTGAAGCCGCATAGAAAAGCTCGACTGCACGGAGCACGGACGATTTACCTGCGCCGTTGCCTCCCACTAATGCGGTTTGCTGCCCAAATTCAATTGAAACATCTCTGAGCGACCTAAAGTTCTTGATCATGGCGCGCTTTACACGCATGGAGAATCTCCAACATATGGTTGCTCATTTGTATGACGACAATTAATAACTGATCAACAAATTGTGTGTACGCGAATTATTCATATAAAAATCAGCACCATACACTCCGCCCGAATTGCTGCCGCTTATGTCGCGGGAACTTCTCGATAGACTATGGTGGAAAGCGCGCAACCCCCTCTTGCCGACGTTTATCTACTTCTGCGTCGTCAATCTCGAATTGCGCCCACCACAAACACCGGCACCCCGTCCGGATAGGGTGGCTCGTCGAACAGATGCTGCCACGACCGTGCGCCGGCGAATCCGGCTTGCGTCAGCAGCGCGCGGATCGCGGCTTCGTCGAGTCCGCCGTGTGCGGGTAGCTTGGTCGCGAGATCGGCGTCGTAGGTCGAGCGGAATTGCGGGGCCATCGACCACAAGCCGTCAGCAACGACGATGCGTCCGCCCGGCCGCAGGATCCAGCGGGCATGCTTGAGCGCGTCGGCCGGGCGTTCGAGCGTCCACAGCACGTTGCGGATCGTCACGATGTCGGCCGATTCGGCTGCCGCCGCCGGCAGCGCGTCGATGGCCGCTTCGACGAATTCTACCGCAAGGCCCCGGGCGTGGGCGGCGGCGCGTGCGGCTTCGAGCATGCGGGGGGCGGCGTCGTAGCCGCGCACGCGATGACCGAGGCTGGCTGCGACCAGCGCGCAGGCCCCCGTGCCCGTGCCCAGATCGACGACGTCTTTGGGGCCGTCGGCTTCGAAGGCCGCCCCAAGGACGCGCCGCCAGGCATCGAAATTCGCGACATGCGAGGCCACCCCGTCGAACGCCGGGGCGCGTGCGTCCCAATAGGCCGTGATGCGCGCGGCGATGTTGGCGCCGGTCATTCCGGCGCCCCGCCCGTCGCGTCGACGACGTATTCGATGTGGCGGCGCCCGTTTGCGTCGGTGCGGATCGTCACGTCCACGCCGAAGACGCGGCGCACCAGCTCGGGCGTCAGGACCGCGTCGGGCGCGCCCGCGGCGACGAGCCGGCCGGCGTCCATCACCGCGATCTCGTCGCAGAACAGCGAGGCGAGGTTGAGGTCGTGGATCGCCACGATGCAGGTGACGCCCAGCCGGCGCACCAGCGCCAGGATCGACAGCTGGTGGCGGATGTCGAGATGGTTCGTGGGTTCGTCGAGGATCAGCTCGCTGGGTTCCTGCGCCAGCGCGCGTGCGATGTGCGCGCGCTGCTTCTCGCCGCCCGACAGCGTGTGCCACGGCTGCTCGTGCCGTTCGGCGAGGCCCACGCGCGCCAGTGCGGCTTCCACCGCCCGCTCGTCGGCCGCCGACCACGAGGCCAGTGCCGCCCGGTGCGGCGTGCGACCCAGCCGCACCACGTCGCACACGGTGAGTTGCGCGTCGGTTGCCCCCTGCTGCTCGACGAAGGCGAGGCGGCGGGCGAGGTCCCGGCGCGCAAAATCGTCGATGTCGCGCGCATCGAGCCGCACGACGCCGCTCGCCACGCGGCGTAGCCGGCACAGAAGCCGCAGCAGGCTCGATTTGCCCGATCCGTTGGGGCCCACGAGGCCGAGCACGCCGCCCGGCCGCACGGCGAGCGTTACGCCGCCCACGATCGTGCGCCCGCCCGCATCCCACGTGACGTCGTGCGTGGAGAGGGTCATGCGCGCCGCCGCGCGCGATGGAGGATGAGCGCGAAGGCCGGCGCACCGAACAGTGCCGTCACCACGCCGATGGGCAGGATCTGCTGGGGGATCAGCACGCGCGACAGGATGTCGGCAAGGACCATGAAGATCGCACCGGCCACGAGGCAGGCCGGCAGCAACCGCGCATGACCCGGCCCGACGAGGAAGCGGCACGCGTGCGGGATCACCAGGCCCACGAAACCGATCGTGCCGACGATGGCGACCATGACGGCCGTCATCACCGCCGTCGTCGCGAACAGCACGATGCGCACGCGCTTGACCGCCACGCCCAGCGACAGTGCCGTATCGGCGCCGAAGGCGAAGGCATCCAGCGCCTTGGCGTGGAAGAGACACACCGCGAAGCCCGCGAACGCCACGGGGGCGGCGAGGAACACGTCGGGCCAGCGCACGCCGCTGAAATTTCCCAGAAGCCAGAACATCACGCCGCGCGCCTGTTCGGCACTCGCCATCGTCGTCACGATGGTCGCCGTTGCGGCGTTGAAAAGCTGCGCGCCCGCCACGCCGGCAAGGATGATCCGGTCGCTTGCTCCGCCCACGCCCGCCGCCAGCATCGCGACGAGGGCGAGTGCCGCGATCGAGCCGATGAAGGCGCCCGCCGATACGCTCAACGCCGTGCCGCCGATGCCCACGCCGAGGATCAGCACGCACACCGCACCCGTCGATGCGCCCGCCGAGATGCCGAGGATATAGGGCTCGGCCAGCGGGTTGCGCAGCAGCGCCTGCAGGATGGCGCCCGAAAGCGCCAGCCCGCCACCGCATAGCGCTGCCATCAGCGCGCGGCTGAGGCGATAGTCGAAGATGACACCCTGCTGGATGGCCCCGACCGGATAGCCCGCGTCGAAGAGCCCGTTGGCGAGCGCCTGGAACGCGGTCGCCAACGGGATGCGCATCTCCCCGATCGTCACCGCCGTCGCGATCGCGAGCGCCAGCGCGGCGAGCGCGCCGAACGCGACGGCGATGCGCAGCGACCAGTTCGGGCGGTGGACGCCGTGGGTCAATTGATCGGTCCGAACCCGGCCAGCGCCTTGGCCAGCGCCTCGATCCCGTCGATCGCGTCGAGGCCGGCGCGCGTCCAGCCCACGTCCATGACGACGATCCGGCCCTTCTTCACCGCATCGAGCCGGCTTGCGACCGGATCAGTCCTGAGGAAGTTGAGCTTCGCCTCGACGTCGTCGGCGGGGAAACGTCGGCGGTCCATCTTCACGATGGCGAGCACCGAGGGGTTCGCCGCCGCAATGCTCTCCCAGCCGACGAGCGGCCATTCCTCGGTCGATGTGATGACGTTGCGCGCACCAAGCTTGGCAAGCGTATAGGCCGGCACGCCGGTGCTGCCGGCCATGAAGGCCTCGCCCTTGATCTCGCGGCTGGAGAACCACAGGCCCACGGGGATGCCCGCGGCCGTGCCGCCCGCGACCGAGGCGACCGCCTTCGCCTCGCGCGCGCGCAGCTCGACCACCAACTTTTCGGCGCGGTCGGACACGTCGAAGATCTGCCCGTATTCGAGGATCGTGCGGTAGACGAGCTCCATCGTGAACATCTGCGTGCGCACGCCGTCGCCGGCCCCGGAATTGTCCTTGCCCACGCAGTCGGCCGGCGTCACGTAGGCCGGAATGCCGAGCCTGGCGAACTGGTCACGCCGGCCCACGGCCCCGCGCGGGCCCACGTGCCATTCGAACATCGCGGTCACGAGCTCGGGCTCCTGACCGACGACCGATTCGAAGCTCGGATCGTTGTCGGCAAGCCGCTTCACCTTGGCGTCGATCGCCTCGAACCGTTTGGCGACCGGCCCGAACCACACGGCCGTGCCAACGACCCGGTCGCCGAGGCCAAGCGCATAGAGGATTTCCGTCTGCGTCTGCCCGATCGAGACGACGCGCTTGGGCGCCGCCTTGAACGTGACGCTTTCCCGGCAGTTCTCGAGCGTGAGGGGGTAGCGCGTGGACTCGGCCGAAGCCGGCCCCGATACCCAGACGAACGCCGCTGCGAGGCAGGCGGCAATGCGCGAAACCGAAGAAACTTCCTGTGCCATGACGATCTCCCGTGATCAGGGGCGGGAGGTCGTGAAGCGCAGCCTGCGGAGGGGATTGCCCGTGCCGGAAGCATACGGCCCACGGGGCTCCCCGCCCGCAAGACAGTGCGTTCGATCAGGCAGGTCTCCTGGCTCGCGGGTCGACGCCGGTTCCGCCCGGCCTTCCCGGCACCGAGGTGCCAGTGGACGATGGGCGGAGAGCTCGCCGCTCACAGTTGCGGGGACAGCCTCGGGATTGGCCCGCTAAGGCCGCACCGAGTTCCCTCTTAGCTCCGGGCGTTGCGGCCCGGAGAACCATGATCGAGCGGCAACTCTAGGTGCGCGGGCCCCGAAGTCAAGCCGCATTCGGCGCGCTCGCCGACTCGAGCACTTCGATCATGCCGCGCGCGATTTCGCGTTCGCCCATGATGACGGTATCCGCGCCCAGCGAGCGCAGATGCTCGACCTCGGCGTCGGAATGCGCGCGCGCGAGGATGCGAATCGACGGGTTGGCCTTGCGCGCCTGCTCGACGACCTGGCCTGCCTCGAACGGCTCGGGAATCGCGACCACGAGGTTGCGCGCCCCCGCCGGATTCGTTGCCGCGAGGATCTCGGGCCGCGCGGCGTTGCCGGCGATGGCCTCGATCTTCCGTTCGCGCAGCGCCGCGATCGCCTTGTCGCCCGCCTCGACTGCGACGAAAGGGGCGCCGCGCGCAATCAGCGCATCGCCCACCAGCCGGCCGACTCGACCATAGCCGATCAGGATCGTGTGCCCGGAAAGCTTCGTGGGCTCGATCGCGTCGGGCTCGGGCGGAGCGGGGGCGGCGTCGGGGAGTGCCGCCGCCGCGGCGCGGCGGTTGATGCGGTCGACGGCCGCGAAGATCACCGGGTTCAGCAGGATCGACAGGATCGCGCCCGCAAGGATCAGGTCGCGGCCGGCGTCGGGCAGCAGGCCCAGCCGCACGCCCATTTCGGCAAGGATGAACGAGAATTCGCCGATCTGCGCGAGGCACGCCGAGATCGTCAGCGCCGTCGTACCCGGATGGCCGAAGGCGCGCACGATGACGTAGGCCGCGAGCGACTTGCCCGCGACGATGATCGCGAGCGTGGCGAGGACGAGCCACGGCTGGTCGATCAGCGTCGCCGGGTTGAACAGCATGCCGACCGAAACGAAGAACAGCACCGCGAAGGCGTCGCGCAGCGGCAGGGTTTCCTGCGCGGCGCGCTGGCTCAGCGGCGACTCGCTCATCACCATGCCCGCGAAGAACGCGCCCAGCGCCAGCGACACGTCGAACAGGTGCGCGGCCCCGTACGCGACGACCAGTGCCGTCGCCAGCACGGCCAGGCGGAACATCTCGCGCGAACCCCAGTGCGCGACGTGGTGCAAAAGCCACGGGATGAGGCGCCGCCCGACAACCAGCATCAGCGTGACGAACAGCACGACCTTCGCCAGCGTCACGCCCACGAGGCCCGCGATCGACAGCCCCTCGAAGCGCAGGCCGAAGATCTGCGCCGACGTGGCCCCGCCGCTGCCGCCCAGCAGGCCGGCAAGGGCCGGCAGCAGCACGAGCGTCAGCACCATCGCGAGATCCTCGACGATGAGCCAGCCCACCGCGATGCGGCCGCGCTCGGTCTCGACCAGCCGGCGCTCCTGCATGGCGCGCAGCAGCACGACCGTACTGGCGACCGACAAGGCAAGGCCGAAGACGAGCCCGCCGCCGACCGACCAGCCCGCGCCCAGCGCCAGCGCGAGGCCCAGCAGCGTCGCCGCGGCGATCTGCGCAAGCGCGCCCGGCAGCGCGATGGCGCGCACCGAAACGAGGTCTTCCAGCGAGAAATGCAGCCCCACGCCGAACATCAGCAGGATGATGCCGAGTTCGGCCAGTTCGTTGGCCAGCGCCTGATCGGCGACGAAGCCGGGCGTGAAGGGGCCCGCGACCACGCCGGCCAGCAGGTAGCCGACGATGGGCGGAATGCGGAAGCGGCTGGCGAGACCCGCGAAGACGAACGCGAGCCCGAGGCCGGCGACGATGGTCGTGATCAGGGGGGTATCGTGGGGCATCCGGCGTTGCTCCTTGTTCGCGCAATAATGCCGGTGCGGCGACGGCCGGGAAACCCGAATGTTCGGCCACGGCCGAAACGTCGGCCGTGCGCGTGCGCGTAGCGTGAAGCGATGACGAACGGGCAAAATCCGACCGACTTCTTCGGCTGGCGCGTCGTCGCCGGCGCCTTCGTGCTGGCGATCTTCGGCTGGGGCCTCGGCTTCTACGGCCCGCCGGTCTATCTGCATGCGGTGCGCGAGCGCACGGGCTGGCCCGTTTCGCTGGTGTCCGCCGCGGTCACGGTGCATTTCCTGTTCGGCGCGCTCGTCGTCGCCGGGTTGCCGCGTCTCTATCGCCGCTTCGGCCTGCCGCGCGTGACGGCGGCGGGCGTCGCGGCGCTTGCACTCGGTCTCGCCGGATGGGCGCTTGCGGCCGAGCCGTGGCAGCTTTTTCTTGCCACGCTCTTCTCGGGTGGCGGCTGGGTCACGATGGCAGCGGCGGCCGTCAACGCGATCGTCTCGCCCTGGTTCGTGCGGCTGCGGCCGAAGGCGCTGTCCACGGCCTATAACGGCGCCAGCGTGGGCGGCATCGTGTTCTCGCCGCTGCTCGTCTTCCTCATCGGCCGCTACGGCTTTGCGGGCGCCGCGGCGATCGCGGGCATCCTTGCCGTCGCCGTCGTCTGGTTCCTGTCGGCGCGCGTCTTCCGGGCAAGTCCCGAATCGCTGGGCCAGTTCCCCGACGGCGATGCGGCCCCCGCTGCCGCCGTTGCGGCGGCCGCGTCGGCGCATCCGCCGCTGCCCGGCGGCGCGCTGCTGCGCGATGCGAAGTTCCGCACGCTTGCGGCCGGCATGGCGCTGGGGCTGTTCGCGCAGATCGGCCTCGTGGCGCATCTCTTCTCGCTGATCGTGCCCGCGTTGGGCGCGGCGCAGGCCGGCTTCGCGATGGGGCTCGCCACCGCCTCGGCCATCGCCGGGCGCACGGCCTTCGGCTGGCTGATGCCGGCGGACGCCGACCGGCGGCTGGTCGCGGGCGCGAGCTACGCGCTCCAGATCGGCGGGATCGCGTTGCTCTACGCCTCGGGTCTCGATGATCCGGCGACGGTCGTTGCGGGCGTGGCGCTGTTCGGCTTCGGCATCGGCAATGCCACGTCGCTGCCGCCGCTGATCGCGCAGAGCGAGTTTGCGCGCGCCGACGTGCCGCGCGTGGTGGCGCTCATCGTCGCGATCGCGCAGGCAAGCTACGCCTTTGCGCCCGCCGCCTTCGGCCTGCTGCGCGATGCCGCCGGCAGCGCCGCGCCCGTGCTCGTCGCGGCGATCGTCGTCAAGCTTGCGGCCATCGCGGTCTTCGCCGCCGGCCGGGGCCCGCGTCAGTCCGTCTCGGGTGCGCCGAGCGGGAAGAACTGACGGTAGGGTTTCGCCTCGGCCAACGCGCGCGCATAGGACGGGCGGGCGAGGAGGCGCGCGCGATAGGCAAGCAGCGTGGCGTGCCGCGCGGGGATCGGGTGCGTCCACTGGGCGTAGAGGAGCGACGGGGCCGCCGCGCAGTCGGCCAGCGTGAAGGCTTCGCCCGCGGCCCAAATGCGGCCGGCAAGACGTTCGTCGAGCCACGCATAAATCGTGTCGAGCTGCGCGCGCGCGGCGGCCACGCCCGTGGGGTCCTTCGCGTCCGCCGGGCGCAGTGCGTCGAACACGACCTTCTGCATGGGCGTCATCACGTAGAGGTCGAAGATGCGGTCCATGAACCGAGTTTCGAGCGCCGCCGCCGGGTCGGCGGGCAGGAAACGCGTCGGCCCCGGATGCGCACGGTCGAGATGCTCGATGATGATGCTCGATTCGACGACCGTGCGGCCGTCGTCGACCAGCACGGGCATCTTCTTGATCGGCCAGAGCGCGCCGAGTTCCGCGGCCGAACGCGGATCGCCGAGATCGACCATGCGGAACTCGAACGGCGTCGCGTTCTCGTAGAGCGCCGTCAGCACCTTCTGGCAGTACGAGGAAAGCGGATGGGCGTGGAGGACGAGGCTCACGGCAACGCGGCGAGATTCGGGATTTCGGCGACGACGACGGCGAACTGGACCGCGTTGCACAGCATGCCGCCCCAGTGCAGGCGGCGCAGGCGGCGCGAAGCGTCGGGATCGCCGGCGTTGCGGGCACCGATCTCGGCGTCGATGTGCGCCAGGAACCAGCGGCGCGCCAGAATCGCGAAGGCCATGATCAGCGCGATCGCGCCGGCCGTGACCGGGCGGCCCGCCGAGGCGAACGACAGCGCGCCGACCGCGCCGGCGACGGCCAGCACGATGAAATAGACGTTGAACATGCCGCGCAGGAGCCGCAGGACCGTCGGGTTCTCGAGCCTCACCAGCAGGAAGGCCGGCGACTGGAGCAGAAAATAGCCCATCGGCAGCAGCAGGATGACGGCGGCGAAAAGGGCGATCGGTTCCGGCATTGCGGGTCTCCGCGGATCGGGTCCGGGTCACGATAGCCGCGGCCGGCCCGACCGGCAAATTCCGGCCGCGGGCCTAGCCGACGCGGCGGTAGTCGTCCGACAGGCGTTCGATGTCGGCCTCGTCGAGCAGCTTGCCGTGCTGGATTTCCACGAGCGTCAGCGCCGACTTGCCGTCGTTCTCCAGCCGGTGGACGCACTCGACCGGGATGTCGATGGCGCTGCCCGCGCGCACGCGGCGCACGGTGCGGCCGAGCGTGACCTTGCCGCTGCCCGAGACGACAAACCAGTGTTCGGCGCGCCCGAAATGCCGCTGCAGCGACAGCCGATGGCCGGGCGCCACGACGATGCGCTTGACGACGTAGCCTTCGCCCAGATCGACGACGCGCCATTCGCCCCACGGGCGCTTGCCCGACGCGCCGCGCCGGTAGGTGTTGGCGCTGCGGGCGGGGGCGGGCTTCTTTTTCTTCGCTGCCATGGTTCCGTTCAGCCGGGCTCGCCGGCGATGCGCGTTGCCAGTTCGCGGATCTCGCGCGGCTGGAAGGGTTTGTCGACGAGCGGCACGCCGGTCGCGGCGATGTCGCCGGTGAGGCCGCCGCCCAGCGTGTCGCCGGTGACGAACGCGAAGCGCGCCGCAAG
>JAYRKO010000042.1:0-10781 GCA_041905745.1 Tagaea sp.
TCGCGGGCGACGTGAAGCTCGACGCGCAGGGCGGCCGGCTCGAATGGGCGGTCGCGTGGCCGGGCGACGAGGACGCGGAAGTGCATTCCTACGTCAACACGGTGCCCACGCCGCAGGGCGGCAGCCACGAATTGGGCCTGCGCGGCGCGCTGACGCGTTCCTTGCGCGCCTACGGCGACATGACGGGCAACAAGAAGGCGCCCAACATCGCCTCGGAAGACGTGTGCGACGGTGCCGTCGTGTTCCTGTCGCTCTTCATCCGCGACCCGCAGTTCCAGGGCCAGACGAAGGACCGCCTCGGCATGCCCGAGGCGCAGCGCCTCGTCGACAACGCGCTCAAGGACCAGTTCGACCATTGGCTTGCCGACGATCCGGCCGCGGCCAAGCAGCTTCTCGAACGCGCGATCGAGCGGGCGGAAGACCGCGCGCGCCGGCGCATGCAGAAGGAACAGGACCGCAAGTCGGCCACGCGCCGCCTGCGCCTGCCCGGCAAGCTCGCCGACTGCTCGGCGACAAATTCCGAAGACACCGAGATCTTCCTCGTCGAAGGCGACAGCGCCGGCGGCTCGGCCAAGCAGGCGCGCTTCCGCGAGAAGCAGGCGATCCTGCCGCTGCGCGGCAAGATCCTGAACGTGGCGAGCGCGTCGGCCGACAAGCTTCGCGGCAACCAGGAACTTTCCGACCTCGTGCTGGCGCTGGGCTGTGGCACGGGCGAAAGCTTCGACGAGACGAAGCTGCGCTACGACCGCGTCATCATCATGACCGACGCCGACGTCGACGGCGCGCACATCGCCTCGCTCCTCATCACGTTCTTCTATCGCGAGATGCCCAAGCTCATCGAGACGGGCCATCTCTTCCTCGCGATGCCCCCGCTCTACCGCCTTGCAGCCGGCGGCGACGTCGTCTACGCGCGCGACGACGCGCACAAGGACGAAGTGATGAAGTCCCGCTTCAAGAACCGCAAGGTCGAGATCAGCCGGTTCAAGGGCCTCGGCGAGATGCCGCCCGCCCAGCTCAAGGAAACGACGATGGACCCGAAGAAGCGCACGCTGCTTCGCGTCGTCGTGCCCGACCGCGAGCACCGCGACGCCTTCGCCGAGACCGAAAACCTCGTCGAGAGCCTGATGGGCCGCAAGCCCGAGCTGCGCCTCGCCTTCATCCAGGAACACGCCACGAGCGTGCGTGACCTCGACGTGTAAGCGCGGAGAACGCGCGACAAACAGGCGACGCAACCAGTTTATCGCCTTGAAATCGCTCGCAGGTAACCTGAATCGCACCTGTCGATCCGTCGCCTTCGCGAAGCGGATGCGCCGACTCCGTCCGCTCAGCTAGCATCGGCCGGGCGCCCGCCCGGAGGATCGACATGCTTCGCTTCATTCTTGCCCTGCTCGTACCCTGGCTGCAGTTCTTCACCATCGGCCGGCCGATGGCCGGGATCATCTGCCTCCTGCTCCAGCTGACGCTCATCGGCTGGATCCCGGCCGCGATCTGGTCGGTCTATGCGCTGGGCAAGTACAAGGGCGGCCAGGCACCTGCCCCCTGACCGCCGCCTTCGCATCCTTCACCATGTCAAACAGCACACGGCCGGATGGTCTCGGTCGCTGATATGATTATAGGCTGCATGAGGAATATATACAATCATAGATACGTATGTAGGGCGTGTGCAGGTTGCCGCCGATGACCGCCGATTCCGATCCCCGCCGCCAGCGGATTGCCGATCTGCTTGCCGCAGACCCGGCGCGCATGCGCGTCCTGGCGGATGTCGCGGCACTGGGCCTGCCTGACTGCTGGATCGGCGGCGGCTTCGTGCGCTCGCCGGTTTGGGATCATCTGTCGGGACGCGCGCCGACATTCCCCGATGGCGACGTCGACGTGCTGTGGTTCGACCGGATGCGGATGGAGCCCGAACTGGATGCGGCATATGAAGCGGTTCTCGCGCGGCGCATCCCTTCCCTCGAATGGTCCGTCAAGAATCAGGCACGCATGCATCTGCGCAACGGCGACCGGCCCTATGCGTCGACGGCCGATGCGATGCGTCACTGGGTCGAGACGGCAACCGCCGTGGCGGCGCGTTTCGTCGGCGGGCGCATCGAGATTTCGGCCCCCCTCGGCTTCGACGATCTTTTCTCGCTGACGGTCCGGCCGACGCCAAAGTTCGAAGGGGCGCGCATCGGCGAAGCGGCTGCGCGCCTGCGCCACAAGCGTTGGCTCGATCGCTGGCCGGCGCTTCGCGTCGCGGACGCGTTGCGGGCGGCGGGCGGCGCATCGTGAAGCCGGCGGCCGCCACCGACACGCGCATCTTCACGCTGGCGCTTTGCCTCGTGTTCGGCACGCAGGTGGGCATCACGATTTCGCTGCCGTCCCTGCCCGCCATCGCGACCGAACTCGGCATGGGCGAGCACATGGCCACGCTCTCGCTGTCGCTCTACCTGCTCGGCGTGTCGGCCCCCCTGCCGCTGTGGGGTGCGGCCGCCGACCGGTGGGGCCGCCGGCCGGTGCTGCGCACGGCACTGGCGACGTTCGTGCTGACGAGCCTTGCACTCGCCGCCACGACCGACGGTGACCTCTTCGTGGCGCTTCGTCTGGTCCAGGGGATCGCGGCGGGCGGTTGTGCGGTGTGCGGGCGCATCCTTGCGCGCGATGCCTGGCAGGGCCCCGAACTTGCGCGCCGCTTCGCGCATCTGTCGGCTTCCTACATCGTGTCGCTGGGCGGCGGGCAGTTCGTGGGCGCGCGGCTCGACGCACTGGGCCTGTGGCGCGCGGAATTCCTCGTGCTGGCGGGGATCGCCTGCACGGCGGCACTGGCGATGCGCGGGCTGCCGATGGCGCTGGGCCACGCGGGCGCGCGCTTCGTCGACTCGCTGAAGGCCTACCCCGCCCTGCTGCGCATGCCCGCCTTCGTGGCGCCCGCGATGGTGGGCGCGTTCGGCTACGCGGCCGTGCTCATCTTCCAGCAGTCGAGCCCGTTCCTGCTGGTCGAAACCTACGGGCTTGCCGCCACGGTGGTGGGCGATCTGGGCCTGCTGACGGCGTTCTCGTATTTCGCGGGCTCGATCGTCGTCGCACGCCTCGTGCTGCGCACGGGCCAGCGCCCGATGCTGATCCTCGGCGCCGCGCTGACATTCGCGACCGGCGCCGCCGGCCTTGGCGCCGCGGCGGCGGGCCTTGCGGGCGCCGTCGCCTTCGCAGCACTCTACGTCGCGCTGATGTTCGGGCAGGCGATCTCGTTCCCGCCCAGCCTGTCGATCGCCGCAAGCGCATCGCCCGAACGCGGCGCGCAGGCGACCGCCCTTGCGGGCTTCGTCCAGCAGACGTTCGGCGCGCTGATGGCCGCGGGTGCCGCCGCCCTCGCGTCGGGCGGCTTCGCCGTGCCCGTCGCGGCGGCAGCGGGCTTCGGCGCGCTTGCGGTGGCGAGCGCGATGCGGCGCTAGGCAGCCCCGCCCGGCTACAGCTTTTCCAGACGCGCTTCCAGCTTCTCCACGAGCGTCATCAGGCGCGCGATTTCGGTCTCGCGCATCAGGTCGATTTTCTGGTGCAGCGTCTCGATTTCGAGCTCCGCCTTGAGATTGACGTTGTAGTCGTCCTCCGCCCGGCGACGGTCGAGTTCGGCCGTCCGGTTCTGGCTCATCATGATGATGGGCGCGGTATAGGCCGCCTGGAACGACAGCACGAGATTGAGGAGGATGAACGGATACGGGTCCCACGCCTGCACCCAGGCCGTCACGTTCGCGAAGAGCCAGAGGACGAGGATCGCGCTCTGCATCAGGATGAAGCGCCACGAGCCGACCCGCTCGGTGATCCAGTCGGCCGCGCGCGCGCCGAAGCCGGGCGTCGCGACGGCCGGTGCGGGCGCCACGTGCGGCGCGCGGTGCCGGCGGCGATGGCCGCGCAGTTCGTGGAGCAGCTTGACGTCGGCGGGATCGAGGCGGGTGGCGGGAACGGTGGTCATGGCGGGACTCCTCCGGTCGGTCCGGCGATTGTAACCCGGCCGACCCGCCCGGTGTTGTGCGCGCGGGGGAATCGTGACACGTCTTTCGCGTGCCCCCTGCCAATCTCGCCTTTTTCGGCAGCCTGTTCCTGTCGCGGCTCGCCGACCAGATCCTGCTTTTTCTCGTCCCGCTCGTCGTCTATCGCCTGACGGGAAGTGCGGCGTGGTCGGGGGCGGCGTTCTTCTTCGAAACGCTGCCGCGCTTCCTGTCGTTCCCCTTCTGCGGGATCCTGTGCGACCGCTTCTCGCCGCTGCGCCTCATGCATCTGAGCCAGGCGCTGCGCGCGGCCGCGTGCGTGGGCGGCATCGCGGGCCACGCGGCGTTCGGCGGCATCGGCTGGCTCATCGCGCTGTCGGCGGCGGTGGGCGCGCTCAACACGCAAGGCCGCATGTCGCGCGAAGTGATGCTGCCGCAGGTCTTCCCGGGCCGGAAATATCAGGAGATCGTCGCCCATGCCGAGATCGCCGACCAGCTCGGCACGATCCTCGGGCCGCTGGCCGGGGCGGCCCTCCTCGACATCTGGCCGTGGGAACTGGCCGTGGCCGCCGCCGCCGCGATCTTCCTGTGCGCGGATGCGACGATCATGTTCTGGCATCGCGTGGCCAAGCCCGTCCTCGCCCCGCCCGAGACGCATCGCAGCCGCTGGCTCGGGCCGCTTGCCGTCGCGGCCACGCACGTGATGCGCGTGCCGGGGCTGGCACCCGCGATCTGGATCACGGTCGCGATCAATCTGGTGTTCGGCGCCACGGCCGCGACGTCGGCGGCGATGGTGGTGGGCGTGCTCGGCCGCAGTGACGGCGAATACGCGCTGCTGCAGGCGGTGAGCGCCGTACTGACCGTGGTGATCCTCGGCCTGCTCGCGCGCTCCACGCTGGCCATCGGCCTTCTGGGCGCGGTGTCGACCAGCGTGATGTTCGCGGGCACAGCCCTGATGGGGCTGGGTCAGGGGATCGGCGTCTACGTGGTGGGCTATCTGCTGGTGCTGGGCTTCGACAAGATGTTCAGCATCTATATCCGCAGCATGCGCCTGCACCTGATCCCGCCGCGCGATTTCGGCAAGACGACGGGGCTCGTCGTCATGCTCAACAACCTGTCGCAGCCGCTGGCGGGGCTGATCGTGGCGCTGTTCGCCGACCGCGTGGGCGTCGAGGCGACGATCCTCGGCCTGACCGTCGCTGGCGCGGCACTGGCGGCGGCGGCGTGGATCAAGATCCGCCCGCACCACCCCGCGCGCATTCAGTAGCGGAACGCAGGCGGCACGAAGAAGAGGAAGTCCTGCACGTGCGCCGATTTGTGGCAGCCCGCGCAGTAGGCGACCTTGGCGGCGTCGCGCCCGCCGCTTTCGCCCACCAACTGCCCGTCGGGCAGCGTCGCGGCGAAGCGCCAGTCGTTGGTCGACGCGTCGTAACCGGATGTCATGCGTTCCATGACGAACAGCGGACCGGGCGCCGAAGTCCCGTCGGCCGCCACGCGGAAGCTGCGCTTCACGATTGCGGTCCCCTGCGGCAGCCGGCCGCCCTTCTCGTAGGCGAGATAGCCGGCCCCCGTGGCGTTGGCGAAGACCTGCAGGAACATCCCGTGCTCGGATGCGACGTAGGTGCGCGAGGCCGGCCGGGAGGCGCCCGCCGCGCGGATCGTCGCGTCGTCCGCGCGCGCGAGTGCGGCGTCGAGCGCGGGCTTCAGGCAGTCGGCCACGGCGGCGATCTCGGCGCCCGTCAGGACGCTTGGCGGATTTCCCGGCTGGCCGCCCAGTTCGGCCGGTGCGGCCGGGCGGCCGGCGGCGGCGGCGGCGGCCACGCGCACGACGCGGCACTGCGCGTCGACAAGCGGGCCCGGCGGGCCGGCCATGCAGCCCGCGAGTGCCGCCATCGCCGGCACGATCGTCCAGAAACGCGCAATGCCCCCCATCGGTCCCCCTCGACCTGCCCGCCAGCGGTTCGCCCAGCCGGGACCGGAAGTTTCCTGCCGCCCGGCGGAATTCGGCAGCGGACAGAATCGTTCGCTTGCGGCACACTCAGTCTATCAAGCTTCCCTGCCGGAGGGACCGCCATGTGCCGCTGGCTGGCCTATACGGGCCGACCGCTCTACCTCGAAGATTTCCTCTTCAAGCCCGAGAATTCGCTCATCAACCAGTCGCTGCACGCGCGCAAGGCGCATGTGGCCACCAACGGCGACGGGTTCGGCGTGGGCTGGTACGGCGAGCGGCAGGAGCCGGGCCTGTTCCGCGACATCCGCCCCGCCTGGAACGACGAGAACCTGCGCTCGATCGCCGAGCAGATCCGCACGGGGCATTTCTTCGCCCATGTGCGCGCCTCGACCGGCACCTCGATCAGCCGCGCGAACTGCCACCCGTTCCAGCACGGGCGCTGGATGTTCATGCACAACGGCCAGATCGGCGGCTTCGACCGCGTGGCGCGCGAACTCGACTTCGCCATCGCGCCGGAATTCTACCGCGCGCGGCGCGGCACGACCGACAGCGAAACGATCTTCCTGCTGATGCTCACCTACGGGCTGGAGCGCGATCCGGAATACGCGCTCGCGCGCACGATCGGCACGGTCGTCGAAGCCCACGCCAAGGCCGGCAGCCCGGACCCGTTCCGCTTCACCGCCGCCTTCACCGACGGCCGCCGGATCTTCGCGGCGCGCTTCTCGACCGACGCGCAGTCGCCCACGCTGTTCTACGGCTGCGGGTCGGGCGTGCGCGCGGCCGCCGGCGGCGACTGCGCGCAGAGTGCCGGCGGCGAGGACTCGCTGCTCGTGCTGTCGGAGCCGCTCGACACCGACCACCAGCACTGGACGGCCGTGGCGGAGAGTTCCATGCTCGTCGTCGAGAACGGCCGCGTCGACGTGAAGGCACTGAAGCCCCTTCCCGCGCGCGCCGCCGCGTGAAGGGAGAGAAGATGCTCGTCGTCTACGGTCGCGCCAGTTCGTCCAACGTCCAGAAGGTCCTGTGGCTGCTCGAGGAGATCGGCCTGCCCTATTCGTGCGCGCACGACGTGCCGCCCGGCAAGGCGAAGGAAAGTGCCGACTACACCAAGCTCAACCCCAACGGCCTGATCCCGACCATCGACGAGGACGGCTTCGTGCTGTGGGAGTCGAACGCGATCGTGCGCTATCTCGCGGCCAAGCACGCCAACGGCACGATCTTCCCGGCCGACCTGCGCGTGCGCGCGGACGCCGACCGCTGGATGGACTGGCAGGCCACCGTGCTGGCTCCGCAGATAGCCGTCGTGCTGATGCAGTCGGTGCGCACGCCGCCGGAAAAGCGCGACAACGCGGCACTTGCCGCCGCGTGCCAGTTCGCGCGCGACAAGGCGGGCGTGCTCGACGCAGCACTCGCGGGGCGCAACTACATCGCGGGTGCCGGCTTCACGATGGGCGACATCGCGCTCGGGCAGTGGATGTGGCGCTATGTCAGCCTCGTGCCCGACCGGCCGAAGCACGCGAACCTGGAGGCGTGGTACGCCCGCCTGCAGGAGCGCCCGGCCTTCCGCAAGATCGTGATGACGAAGCTCGTCTAGGCTTTCAGCCAGCGCCGCATCGCGTCGTTGACGGCCTCGGGCCGTTCCATCGTCGCGAGATGGCCGCAATCGTCGATCGTGCGCAATTGCGCGTCGGGAATGTCGGCGGCCATTTCCTGGCTGTGGGCGAGCGGCGTGGCCGCGTCCTCGCGCCCGCACAGCACCAGCGTGGGACAGGAAATCGACGGCAGCAGCGGCCGGCTGTCGGGCCGGCCCATGATCGCGTTCTGCTGGCGGCAGAAGGTGTCGGCGCCCACGCGCAGCGTCATGTCGAGCACGCGCTGCGCCAACTCGGGATCGCGCGCGAGCGATTTCGGGCTCACCCAGTTGGTGACGAGCTGCGGCGTCACGCCCTTGTATTTGCCGCGCCTGGCGTGCGCGACGAACATCTTGCGCCGGCGCGACTGCTCGGGCGTGTCGGCGCGCGCCGAGGTATCGAGCAGCGCCAGCCGTTCGACGCGCGTGGGCGCCTGTCGCATGATTTCCAGCGCCGTGTAGCCGCCCATCGACAGGCCGGCGAGCGCGAAGCGCGCCGGTGCGCGCGCCAGCACGCCCGCCGCCATCTCGGCCAGCGTGTCGGCCTTCGTGAGGTCGGCCACCTCGATGTCGGCGATGTCGGCAAGACCCGCGATCTGGTCGCGCCACAAATCGCGATCGCAGATGAGGCCCGGCAGCAGGACGAGCGGGATGCGGCTCATTTGACCCCCACTCACTTGATGAGCGCCGAGATTTCCTTGAACTCGGGCGTGCCCGCGCGGCCCAGCCACTCGAACAGCACCATCTCGACGCCGGCGAGCGTCACGTCCTCGGCGCGCAGCCGGTCGGCGGCGAGCGCCTTGTCCGCCTCGCGCCGCGACCCCGTCGCGTCCCACGCGACCGCGATCTCGTAGCCCAGCGCCCGGAAGCCGATCGCGGTCTGCAGCACGCACACATGGCTTTCGATGCCGCACAGCACGAGCTGCCGGCGCCCCAGCTCGCCCACGCGCGCGACGATGGCCGCATCGGCGGCACAGCTGAAGGCGGTCTTCTCGAGAACCGCACCGGCCGGCGTCAGGGCCGCGATTTCCGGCACGCTCGGCCCCAGCCCCTTCGGGTACTGCTCGGACACGAGGATCGGCACGCCAAGGCGCGTGGCCGCGATCATCAGCTTGGAGGCGTTGGCCACGACCGGCTCGGGTGCGGCCATCGCCGGCAGCAGGCGCGACTGGATGTCGACGACGAGGAGGGCGGATTGTTCGGCTTGGATCAGCATGTTGGCCGCCAACCTAGCCCCGCGGTTTACGTATGCCAACCCCTCAGAACCCCGGATTTTCTTGACTTTCCCGGCTAAGTCCCTATTTTCCCACCGTCGCCAAGGGTTTTTGTGCGACTGCGAAGGGACGCCGCACGCCGCGTCCTGTCTGTGGAATGCACCGATCCTCGTCAGGACGGTTTCGCATTCCGGTCGCGGGCAAGAGGCACGCGACGCGCCGTCGAAGCGGATAAGCGGCGCCGAACCGAAAGAAAAACTCGAAAATGGAATTCAAGGATTTGGGCCTGTCGGAGCCGGTGCTCCAGGCCATCGCGGACGCGGGTTATACGACGCCCACGCCGATTCAGGAAAAAGCCATCCCCTACGTTCAGATGGGCCGCGACGTGCTGGGATGCGCCCAGACCGGAACGGGCAAGACGGCAAGCTTCACGCTGCCGATGATCGACGCGCTGTCGCAGGGCCGCGCGAAGGCGCGCATGCCGCGCACGCTGATCCTCGAGCCCACGCGCGAACTGGCCGCCCAGGTGGCCGAGAACTTCGACAAGTACGGCAAGTACCTGAAGCTCACGAAGGCGCTGCTGATCGGCGGCGTCTCGATGGACGAGCAGGAAAAGGCGCTCGACCGCGGCGTCGACGTGCTGATCGCCACGCCCGGCCGCCTGATGGACCTGTTCGACCGCGGCCGCATCCTGCTGCACGACGTGAAAATCCTCGTCATCGACGAGGCCGACCGCATGCTCGACATGGGTTTCATCCCCGACGTCGAACGCATCGTTTCGCTCCTTCCGCCGCTGCGCCAGACGCTGTTCTTCTCGGCCACGATGGCGCCGGAAATCCGCAAGCTTGCGGACAAGTTCCTCACCAACCCCAAGGAAGTCGCCGTCTCCGCCCCCGCCGCGACCGCCGATACGGTCCTGCAGGGCATCGTGACGGTGGCCGAGCGCGAGAAGCGCGAGACGCTGCGCCGCCTCATCACAGCCGAGCAGATCAAGAACGCGCTCGTCTTCTGCAACCGCAAGCGCGATGTCGACATCCTGTGGAAGTCGCTCAAGCGCCACGGCTTCTCGGTCGGCGCGCTGCACGGCGACATGGACCAGTCGACGCGCACCGAAACGCTCGAAGGCTTCAAGAAGGGCGACGTGCAGATCCTGTGCTGCTCCGACGTGGCCGCGCGCGGCCTCGACATCGGCGGCCTGTCGCACGTGTTCAATTTCGACGTGCCGATCAACGCCGAGGATTACGTCCACCGCATCGGCCGCACGGGACGTGCGGGTCGCTCGGGCGTGGCCTACACGATCGCCACGCCGGACGATTCCAAGTTCGTCCACGCGATCGAACGGCTGATCGGCAAGAAGATCCCGCCGCTGGCGGTCGAAGGCTTCGAAGCACCGGTCGCCGATCCGAACGCGCCGCCGCCGGCCGAGAGCGAGCGCGGCTCGCGCGGCGGTCGCGAACGCGGCGGCCGCGGCGGTCGCAGCCGCGGCGGACGCGGACGCGAGCGCGATCGCGGCGAACGGCCGCGCGAACAGCAGCGCCACAACGACGAAGCGCCGGCCTCCGCCGGCGCCGGCTGGGGCCCGGCGACGGAAGTGCCCGCCGAGCCGATGCCGGTCGCGGCGGCGCAAGCCGTACCCGCACCTGTCGCGGCCGCACCGGTCGAACAGGCCGAACCGCGCGCGGAACGTCCCGCGCGCAGCGAACGCCCTGCCCGCAATGAACGCCCCACCCCCGTCCCGCTGCCGCGGCGCGAGCCGCAGATGGCGGGTGCCGGCAATCCGGCGGGCCGCGGCTTCGACGAGGACGGCGTCCCCGCCTTCCTGTTGCGCGGACGGCGCGCCGCCGGTTAACTGGCATGCGGGTGCCGCACGCACCCTGACGGGAGACCCGGGACATGCAGACGATCTTCATCATGGTGAAGTGCGAACTCGGCCGCGCCTACGACGTGGCCGAAGCCGCGATGGAGACCGAGCAGGTCTCGGAGGTCTTCTCGATCTCCGGCCAGTACGACCTGCACCTGAA
>JAYRKO010000043.1:0-10773 GCA_041905745.1 Tagaea sp.
CTCGCGCGCACGATCCCAAGACGCCGGAAAGACTGATGCGCGAAATCGTCCTCGACACCGAAACGACCGGCCTTGACCCCAAGAGCCACCGCATCCTCGAGATCGCGTGCGTCGAGCTCGTCAACCACGTGCCGACGGGCAAGAACTTCCACAAACTCGTCGATCCGGAAATGGACGTCTCGGCCGAAGCCGCGGCGATCCACGGCATCACGAACGAGAAGCTGAAGGGCGCGCCGGTCTTCGCCGAGATCGTGTCGGAGTTCCTGGAGTTCGTCGCGGATTCGAAGCTCGTCATCCACAACGCGGAATTCGACGTCGGCTTCATCAATGCCGAGCTTGCGCGGCTGGGCTTCCCCAAGATCCCGATCGCGCGCGCGATCGACACGGTCCATATCGCGCGCAAGAAGTTCCCCGGCGCGCCGGCCTCGCTCGACGCGCTGTGCAAACGCTTCGGCGTCGACAACGCGCACCGCACGTTCCACGGCGCGCTGCTCGACTGCGACCTGCTGGCGCAGGTCTATCTCGAACTGCTGGGCGGGCGGCAGACGGCGCTGATCGATACGGGCCCCGTCGCGCGCGTGGCGCAGGCCGCCGCGGTCGAAGCCGCACGCGGGCCCGCGCGCGAACCGCGCCCACACGCGCCAAGCGAAGCGGAAGCGGCCGCACACGCAGCCGCGCTCGCGAAGATCAAGAACCCGGTCTGGCTGTCCTAGCAACACCAAGATCGTCATGCCCGGCCTTGAGCCGGGCATCCGCGATTTGGGTTGCGATGAAAGAAAACCGTGGATGGCCGGGTCAAGCCCGGCCATGACGCGAAAGGCCCGACGCCTTTTGCGTCAGTTCGGCAGGATGATGCGCGAGCTGGGGCCCGTCGCCGACGGGGCGGGCGTTTCGGCCTGCTGGTCGGCCAGCCGCTTGCGGTAGAGCTCGACGAAATCGACCGGCTGGAGCATCAGCGGCGGGAAGCCGCCCTCGCGCGTGGCGTCGGCCACGACGTTGCGCGCGAAGGGGAACAGCATGCGCGGGCATTCGATCATCAGGAACGGCCCGAGATGCTCCTGCGGCAGCCCGGCGATCTGGAAGACGCCGGCATAGAGGCAGTCGACGACGAAGACGGTGTCCTCGCCCTGACGGGCCTGCGCCTGGATCGACAGCTCGACCTCGTAGACGTTCTCGCCCAGCGGACGCGCCTCGACGCGCACGTCGGCGCCGACCTGCGGGTTCTTGTCCTGCGACAGGAAGATGTCGGGCGCGCGCGGGCTCTCGAAGGAAAGGTCCTTGAGATACTGCGCGAGGACGCCGAAGACGGGGCCTTGCTGCGCGCCGGCGGGATCGGTCATGGGGCGGGAACTCCGGTCGGAAGGAAAGTCCGCCGAGGCGGTAACACGAACCCCGGGACGGGCTCAATCGTCGAATTGGAGGCGCACGACCTGGGCGTTCTTCACTTCCTGCCCCGTCAGCGCACGGATGAAGCCCCAATGCGTGACCACCAGCACTTCGGAACGGTCGGGAAATCCGGCGGCGCGCTCGCGGAAGCGCCGGCCGCGCGCGGCGATTTCGTCCTCGGTCTCGTGGCGGCCCAGCGTTTCGTGGTCGTGGAACCACGGGTCGTCGAGGTGCCCGAATTCGAGCGCGGGGAAGCGCCGTTTGAGTTCCGCGGGCGAAGACCCGATGTCGCAGACATAGGCGGCCCGCTCGCCCACGCTGGGGTCGATCTCGATTTCGGCTCCCACGCGCTCGGCGATCAGCAGGGCCGTCTCGATCGCGCGGCTATAGGGGCTCGCGATGATCCGCCCGATGCCGTAGGCGGCAAGCTCGCCCGCGATCTCCCGCGCCTGCGCGCGCCCGAGTTCGGTCAGGCGGGGGTCGCGGATACCCGGATCGACCCGGGTGCGGTTGAAGACCGCGTTGAATTCGGATTGGCCGTGGCGGATCAGCAGCATAGGACGCGGCGTTCGGGGGAAGGGCGGGGCCGGAACGGACCGAATTCGCGGTCTTACCCGCTTGTTCCCGGCCCCGACGGCGCTTATTTATAGCAGGAACGGGCCGGAAATCACCGGCCAGACACACGATTGGACCGGCGTGAAATGGGCGACATGGCGATCATGGACATTCTGTTGTTCGCGGCGGTCGCCGCGTTCCTGATCCTGCGCCTGCGCAGCATCCTGGGCCGGCGCACCGGTGCCGAGGATTCCGAGCGTTGGCGTGCCCGCCCGCCGGAACGCACGATGGAGCGCGCCGACAAGGTGCCGGACAATGTGACGCCGTTCCCCGGCGCCGCGCGCCCCCCGATCGACGCGACCGCGGAAGAGGCGGCACCCGCCGTCGCGGCCGACCCCGTTCTCCAGCGCGGCTACGACGACATCCGCCGCGCCGACCCGTCCTTCGCGCCCGCCGAATTCGTGCAAGGTGCGCGCAGCGCGTTCGAGATGATCGTCGCCTCGTTCGCGCAGGGCGACACCGACACGCTGAAGCCGCTGCTGGCGCCCGACGTGTTCGAAGGATTCGCGCGCGCGATCCGCGAGCGCGTCGCCGGCAAGCTCACCCTCGAAACGACGCTCGTTGCCATCCGCAGCGCCGACATCGTCGCCGCCTCGATGCAGGGCCGCTTCGCGAACGTGACGGTCAAGTTCGTGTCCGAGCAGATCAACGTGACGCGCGACGCCGACGGCAAGGTCGTCGACGGCGAGCCCGCGAAGATCGCCGTGCTGACCGACCAGTGGACCTTCGCGCGTGACACGCGCAACCGCGATCCGAACTGGGCGCTCGTGCGCACCGAGGAACCGGCCTGAGGTTCCGCGCGGCCCTTCTTTCGTTCGCCGTCCTGCTCGCCGGCTGCGCCGCGCCGCCGAAGCCAGCCCCTGCGCCCGAAGCGCCGCCGCCCGCGCGCCTCGCCCTTTTCCCCGCAAGCTTCGCCGACCTGCCCGGCTGGACGGCCGACCGCATCGAGGAAGCGCTGCCGGCCCTGCGCCGCACCTGCCAGCGCCTCGCGCGCGTGGCCGATACGCAGGAGATCGGCGCCGGCGCGCTTGCCGGGCGTGTCGCCGACTGGCGCGCGGCCTGCTCGGCCGCCGAGCGCGTCGCTCCCCAACAGGCGCGCGCGTTCTTCGAGGCGCATTTCGTGCCCTTCGCCATGTCGAACGGCGACGCGCGCGAGGGGCTTTTCACCGGCTATTACGAGCCCGAGCTGCGCGGCAGCCTCCAGCGCAGCCCGCGCTATTCCGTGCCGCTCTACGGGCGGCCCGACGATCTCGTCACCGTCGATCTCGGCGCGTTTCGCGACGAGCTGCGCGGCCAGCGCCTCGCCGGGCGGGTGGAGAACGGCGCGCTGCGCCCCTACGACACGCGCGCGCGCATCGCCGACGGGGCGCTGGGTGCGCGCGGCAAGCCGCTCGTGTGGGTCGACGATGCGACCGAGGCCTTCTTCCTCGAGGTGCAGGGATCGGGGCGCATCGTGCTCGACGACGGCCGCGTGCTGCGCGTGGGCTTCGCCGCGCAGAACGGCCACCCCTACGTGCCCATCGGCCGCACGCTGGTCGAGCGCGGTGCGCTCGCGCGCGAAGACGTGACGATGCAGTCGATCAAGGCGTGGCTCGCTGCCAACCCGGGCGAGGCGGCCGCGATCCGCAATTCGAATCCCAGCTATGTCTTCTTCCGTTTCCTCGAAGGCGACGGGCCCTTGGGCAGCGAAGGCGTGGCGCTGACGCCCGGCCGTTCGCTTGCGGTTGACCGCGCCTTCCTGCCGATGGGCGTGCCGGTCTTCCTCGATGCGGGCGATCCGCTCGACCCGGCGGCGCGCCTGCAACGCCTGCTGATGGCGCAGGACACGGGCGGCGCCATCCGCGGGCCGGTGCGCGGCGACGTTTTCTGGGGCCCCGGCAAGGCGGCCGAGGAGCGCGCCGGCAAGATGCGCTCGACCGGTCGCGCCTGGCTGCTGCTGCCGCGCGCCGGCGCCGAACGGCGGCTCCGGATCGGCTAGTCGGTGATCGCGATGTGCGGCGCGTCGGCCGCCACGCGGGCGAGCCAGGTGCGGACGTTGGGATAATCGGCGAGCGCGAAGCCGCCTTCCTCGGCGACATGCGTATAGGCGTAGAGTGCGATATCCGCGATCGTCGGCCGGTCGCCGACGAAGAACGCGCGCCCTGCCAGATGCCGCTCCATGACGCCCAATGCGGCGTGGCCCTGCGGGCGCTTCATCTCGATCAACTGGGCGCGCAGCGGCGTGATCTCGAACCCGTGCGTCAGCCAGTAGCGCACGGTCGCGATGTTGGGCTCGTGGCTGTACTGCTCGAAGAACAGCCACTGCATGACCTGCGCGAAGGCGAGCCGGTCGTCGGGCAGCCACGCCGTGCCCTTGGCGAACCAGCACAAGATCGCGTTCGATTCCGCCAGATGTGTGCCGTCGTCGAGCAGCAGCAGCGGCACGCGGCCGTTGGGGTTGCGGGCGAGGAACGCGGGCGTGCGGCTCTCGCCCCTGTCGATGTCGACGATCGTGCGGCGATAGGGCAAGCCGAGCTTGTGCATCAGCAGCCGGCACTTGTACGCGTTGCCCGAAAACGGGCTGTCGAAAAGCTCTATCATGTCCAATTCGGTAAGGGCAGCCGGCTTACCGCACAAACGGGTTTTTCCGGGCCAAGACCAAGCTATACTTAGCCTATATGTCGCAACGCCGGCTGCCGCCCCTCAACGCCCTTCGCGCCTTCGAGGCTGCCGCCCGCGGCGGTGGCTTCACGGCGGCCGCGCGCGAACTCAACGTCACGCCCGCCGCGATCAGCCAGCATGTCGCGGCCCTCGAAGCGCATCTGGGTACGAAGCTCTTCCGCCGCCTGCCGCGCGGGCTGGCGCTGACCGACGCGGGCCGCGCCTATCTGCCGGGACTGGAGGAAGGTTTCGCCACGCTCGCCGCCGCCACGCAAGGCCTGCGCGGCCGTCCGCGCGCGGGCCGACTCGTCGTCTCGACGCTGCCCTCCTTCGCGACGGGCTGGCTCGTGCCGCGCCTGCCGGATTTCCGCCGCCGCTATCCCGAGATCGACGTCGTGCTGCGTTCGGAGTGGCGCTTCGTCGATTTCGCGCGCGAGGCGGTCGACATGGCGATCCGCTACACCAAGGAGCCGCCGTCGAATTTCCGTGCCGACAAGCTTCTGCCCGAGGCGCTGTTCCTGTGCGCGGCACCCGCACTCGCACAAGGGCTGCGCCGGCCGGCCGATCTCGCCAGGGCGACGCTGCTGCACGATTCCAGCATCGAGCGCAGCGAACCGCGGCTGGGCTGGGGTCCGTGGCTCGACCTCTTGGGCCTGCCGGCAGCACTTGCCGCGCGTGGGCCGGGTTTCTCCGACTCAAGCGCGCTCTACACCGCGGCGCGTCTGGGGCAGGGCGTAGCCGTGGGGCGCAGCGTGCCGCTGGCCGACGATCTGGCGGCGGGCCGGCTCGTGCGGCTGTTCGACCTCGAACTGCCCTCGGGCTTCGCCTACTGGGTGGTGGCGCCCAAGGCCGGCGCGGAAGACCCGCGCGTGGCTGCCTTCCGCGCGTGGGTTCTCGACGCGCGACAAGCCGCGTTGGTATAGAAGGCCGACCGTTCCGGGGGAAACGTCCATGCCCGTCATCACGAATATCGAAGACCTTCGCCTGCTCGCCAAATGCCGCGTGCCGCGCATGTTCTACGACTATGCCGATTCCGGCGCGTGGACCGAGCAGACGTATCGGGCGAACACGACGGATTTCGAGAAGATCCGCCTGCGCCAGCGCGTGGCGGTCAACATGGACAACCGCACGCTCGCGACCAAAATGGTCGGGCAGGACGTGTCGATGCCCGTGGCGCTCGCGCCCACGGGCCTGACGGGCATGCAGCACGCCGACGGCGAGATCCTCGCCGCGCGCGCCGCCGCCGCCTTCGGCGTGCCCTTCACGCTTTCGACCATGAGCATCTGCTCGATCGAGGACGTGGCCCAGAACACGTCGGCGCCGTTCTGGTTCCAGCTCTACATGCTGCGCGACCGCAAGTTCATCGAACGCCTGATCGCGCGCGCCAAGGCCGCGAAATGCTCGGCCCTCGTCCTCACGCTCGACCTCCAGATCCTCGGCCAGCGCCACAAGGACCTGAAGAACGGGCTTTCGGCGCCGCCCAAGCTGACGCTCGCCAACCTCCTCAACATGACGACCAAGCCGCGCTGGTGCCTGGGCATGCTCGGCACGAAGCGCCGCCAGTTCGGCAACATCGTGGGCCACGTGACGGGCGTGGACGACATGTCGTCGCTGTCGTCGTGGACCGCCTCGCAGTTCGACCCGCGCCTGTCGTGGGACGACGTGAAGTGGATCAAGGACCAGTGGGGCGGCAAGCTGATCCTCAAGGGCATCCTCGACGAGGAGGACGCGCGCCTCGCCGTCGCCTCGGGCGCCGACGCGCTCATCGTTTCCAACCACGGCGGACGCCAGCTCGACGGCGCGCTGTCGTCCATCGCCAAGCTCGGTCCCATCGTCGACGCGGTGGGCGGCAAGATCGAAGTGCATTTCGACGGCGGCATCCGTTCGGGCCAGGACGTGCTGAAGGCGTTGGCGCTGGGCGCCAAGGGCACCTATATCGGCCGCGCGTTCCTCTACGGCCTCGGCGCGATGGGCGAGGCGGGCGTGACCAAGGCGCTGGAGATCATCCGCAAGGAACTCGACGTGACGATGGCCTTCTGCGGCAAGACCGACGCGCGCACGCTCGACCGCGGCGATCTCATCCTGTCGGACGAGACGAAGCGCGAATTCGGCCTCGCGAAATAGACGAAGGCCGCCGGATGCCGCGCCCCGTACCCGACGCGCATCTGTTCGAACTCGCCATGCGCGACGTGACGCCGCTCAAGCGGCGCAAGAAGGTGCGCGCACGCGTCGAGACGAAGCCGCCCGAACCGGCCGCGCGCGAAGCGGCGAGGGCGCGCGCGGTCTACGTGCCGCTGGTGCCCGCCGCGGCCCCGCTGCCGCCGCGCCCGGCCTCGCGCAAGGCGAACGAGCCCGGCCTCGACCGCAACACCGCGCGCCGCTTCGAGCGCGGCGAGATGCCCATCGACAGCGCCATCGACCTGCACGGCATGACGCAGGCCCGCGCGCACGAAGCCCTCGACGCGTTCGTGGGGGCGGCCGCCAAGTCGGGGGCGCGCATGCTGCTCGTCGTCACCGGCAAGGGTCGGCAGGGCGAAGGCGTGCTGCGCCGGCACGTGCCCGACTGGCTGCGCAGCGGCCCACATGCGGGGCGCATCCTGCGGCTGGCGTCGGCGCGCATCCAGCATGGCGGCGAAGGTGCGTTCTATATCCTGCTGAGGCGCGTTCGATGACGCCCTTCGGCCTGAAAGTGCGTGCACTGCGCAAGGCGCGCGGCATCACGATGAAGCAGATGGCGGCCGACCTCGACATCAGCCAGGCGTATCTCTCCGCGCTCGAACACGGCCATCGCGGCCAGCCTTCGCCCGCCCTCGTCGTGCAGATCTGCGAATACTTCCACCTGATCTGGGACGATTTCGAGGAAGTGCACCGCCTCGCCGGGCTTTCGCATCCGCGCATCGTCGTCGACACGCGCGGCCTCGATCCGCGCAAGACCGAACTGGCCAACCTGCTGGCCGAGCGCATCCGCGATCTGAACGAGGCCGAGACGGAGGCCCTGCTGGAACGCCTGCGAAACGTGCAAAGTGTTGCCGTGAAGCCACCAAAACATTGATTTGACGACGTAATTTCCCTTTTCTTGCCACATTCGCGGCACTTCGCCGCCACACCGGCGGGTTCCAATTGCGGGTATCGGCAACTCGCGAAGGAGGAACCCATGCGCAACGCGGCTCTGGCACTCGCCCTCGCGGCCGCCCTTTCGACGGGCGCCTGCTCCAACATGAACCACACCGAACAGCGCGTGCTGTCCGGTGCGGCCATCGGTGCGGGCGTGGGCGCCGGCATCGGCGCGATCTCCGGCGGTCTCGACATGGGCGCGGGCGCGCTCATCGGCGCCGGCGTGGGTGCCGCCGGTGGCCTGATCGTTGATCAGGTTCAGAAGAAGAAGTGACGTCGCGGCGAAGCCGCGACGTCGTTGCTCCTACAAAATGAACTTCGACAGGTCGGCGTTCTTCGCGAGATCGCCGACCTTTTCGCGCACGTAGGCCGCGTCGATGGCGATGGTCTCGCCGCTGCGGTCGGCGGCCGCGAAGCTGATTTCCTCGAGCAGGCGTTCGAGGATCGTGTGCAGGCGTCGCGCGCCGATGTTTTCGACGCCGCGGTTCACGTCGGCGGCAAGGCCCGCGATGGCGTCGATCGCGTCGTCGCCGAAGGCGAGCGTCACGTCTTCGGTCTTCAGCAGCGCCACGTACTGCTTGATGAGGCTGTTTTCCGGCTCGCGCAGGATGCGCGCGAAATCGTCCTTCTCCAGCCCCTTCAGCTCCACGCGGATCGGCAGGCGGCCCTGCAGTTCGGGCAGCAGGTCGGACGGCTTGGCCACATGGAACGCGCCCGACGCGATGAACAGGATGTGGTCGGTCTTGATCGCACCGTGCTTGGTGGAAACCGTCGTGCCTTCGATCAGCGGCAGCAGGTCGCGCTGCACGCCTTCGCGGCTGACGTCGGCCCCGCCCACGCGCTCGCCGCGCCCGCAGATCTTGTCGATCTCGTCGATGAACACGATGCCGTTCTGCTCGACCGCCTGGCGCGCTTCCTTCAGCACGCGCTCGGCATCGACGAGCTTGTCGGCCTCTTCCTGCAGCAGCACGGCGTAGCTTTCCTGAACCTTCATCTTGCGCGGCTTGGTGCGCTGGCCGAAGGCCTTGGAAAGCATGTCGTTCAGGTTGACCATGCCCATCTGGCCGCCGGGCATGCCCGGCACGTCCATCATCGGCATCTGCATGGATGTGTTGTCGGCGACCTGCAGTTCGATCTCGCGGTCCGCCAACTGGCCTTCGCGCAGCATCTTGCGGAACTTGGTCTTGGTGTCGGCCGACGCACCCGCACCCACCAGCGCTTCGAGCACGCGCTCCTCGGCGGCCAGTTCGGCGCGCGCTTCCACTTCCTTGCGCAGGCGCTCGCGCGTCATCTGCAATGCCTGCTCCATCAGGTCGCGCACGATCTGCTCGACGTCGCGGCCCACGTAACCCACTTCCGTGAACTTCGTCGCCTCGACCTTGATGAAGGGCGCCTGCGCCAGCTTCGCCAGCCGGCGCGCGATCTCGGTCTTGCCGCAGCCGGTCGGGCCGATCATCAGGATGTTCTTGGGCAGCACCTCGTCGCGCAGCTCCGGCGACAGTTGCAGGCGGCGCCAGCGGTTGCGCAGCGCCACCGCGACCGCGCGCTTGGCCGCGTTCTGGCCGACGATGTAGCGGTCGAGCTCGGAGACGATCTCGCGCGGGGAGAAGGCGTTGTCGCTCATAGTTCCTCGATGGTGAGGTTGCCGTTCGTGTAGACGCAGATCTCGCCGGCGATCTTCAGCGAGCGTTCGGCGATCTCGCGCGCCGAAAGCTCGGTCGAGCCCACGAGCGCGCGCGCCGCGGACAGCGCGTAGGCGCCGCCCGAGCCGATGCCGATGAGACCGTCTTCGGGCTCCAGCACGTCGCCCGTACCCGTCATCACGAGGCTGACATTGCGGTCGGCCACGGCCATCATCGCCTCGAGCCGACGCAGGTAGCGGTCGGTGCGCCAGTCCTTGGCCAGTTCGACGCATGCGCGCATCAGCTGGTCGGGATGCTTCTCGAGCTTGGCTTCCAGCCGCTCGAACAGCGTGAAGGCGTCGGCCGTGGCGCCCGCGAAGCCGGCAATGACGTTGCCGCCGCCGATGCGGCGCACCTTGCGCGCGTTCGACTTGATGACCGTCGCGCCCAGGCTCACCTGGCCGTCGCCCGCGATCACGACCTTGCCGGCCCGGCGCACGGCCAGGATGGTCGTGCCGTGCCAGACTTCGGCCCTGTTTGCGTCCATGGGGAAAATGCCTTTCGGTTCGACGGTTTCGATGTAGGTGCGCGGCCAAACGGTTGCAACCCGGGGGCAGTTATCTGTGGTCCGGGCCGCCGTTCGTCTGGTAAATATCGCCGGTTATGGCCGAAGCAAAACCCACCGTCTATCCGTTCCCCGCGCCGCGCCGCGCCACCGTGCGCCGTGCGACGAAGGAGACCCAGATCGAGGCGACCGTCAATCTCGACGGGACGGGCGTCTACGACGTGGCGACCGGGATCGGCTTCCTCGACCACATGGTCGAGCAGCTGTCGCGCCACTCGCTGATCGACGTCGCGCTGCGCGCCAAGGGCGACCTGCATATCGACTACCACCACACGACCGAGGACGTGGGCATCGTGCTGGGCGAGGCCGTGGCCAAGGCGCTCGCCGACCGGCGCGGCATCGTGCGCTACGGCGAAGCGTCCATCCCGATGGACGAGACGCTGACGCGCGTCACGCTCGACGCCTCGAACCGCCCCTACCTGATCTGGAAGGTCGCGTTCTCGCGCCCCAAGCTCGGCGACATGGATACCGAGCTGTTCAAGGAATGGTTCCAGGCCTTCGCGCAGAACGCAGGCCTGACGCTGCACGTGGAAAATCTCTACGGCGAGAACAACCACCACATCGTCGAATCCTGCTTCAAGGGGCTGGCGCGCGCGCTGCGCGCCGCGATCGCCATCGACCCGCGCAAGGCCGACGCCGTGCCGTCGACCAAGGGCGTGCTCGGCGGCGGCTCGGCCGACGGCACGGACGTGTGATGGGTGCGCGGGTCTACACCGTCCATCTGAATCCCAATTCGAGCCGGCCCGAACGCGACGCGATCTTCGTGCGCGA
>JAYRKO010000626.1:0-2009 GCA_041905745.1 Tagaea sp.
GCGTCGCCCGACAGCACGATCGTGCCGGCGCCCGCCAGCCGCACGCGCAGCGACTGGTGGCCCGGCGTGTGGCCGGGCGTGGAAAGGATCACGACCGAGCCGTCGCCGAACACGTCGAGATCGCCGTCGAGTTTTTCGACCTTCACGTCGGCCGGGAAGGGCGGCGTGCGCCCGGGCCCGAAGGCCCAGTCGTATTCCGCGCGCTGGATCAGGATGCGGCTGCCCGCGAAGGCGGCGACGTTGCCCACATGGTCGCCGTGCGTGTGCGAGACGGCGACGAAGCCGATATCGGCGGGCTTGAGCCCGATCTCGGCCAATTGCTCGGCGAGGGCCCGCGTGCGCGTGGCCGTGCCCGTGGGGCCGGTCTGCGTGCGGCCTGTCAGCGCGTCGGGATAGCCCGTATCCCACAGCAGCGTGCCCTTGGCGTGCCGGATCACGTAGCAATTGTCGGAAAGCCGCAGCGGCACGCCGACATTGACGCCCGGCGACCAGCGCGACTGGTCGGGCGCGCTGTTCTCGCCGCAATCGAGCGCGTAGAGGCGCTGCGCCACGGGCTGGTCGGGCGTACTCGCGCAGGCGGCGAGGGCGAGGGCGAGGGCCGCGAGGGCCGGCAGGAGCGGTTTCATCGCGTTTTCCTTCCTTGGGAAGTTCAGGGGCGCCACTCGGGCACGGCGCGCGCCATCGCCCACATGAGCTTGTCGAGCGCGCCGGCGAGCCCGTTGGCGCGGTCGCGCGTGTTCGTAAGGCCCGCCCAGCTCATGCCGCGGCGCGTGCGCACCAGAAGTGTGGCCGTACCCGCGAGGCTGCCGCCGTGCCAGCGGTTGCCGGCGGCGTTGATCGACCAGCCGCACGCATAGCCCGGATTTGCCGTCGACGGCGTCAGCATGTCCTTCGTCGCGGCTTCGCTCAGCAGCGGCGGGCCGGCCGCATCGGCGAAGCGCGCGATCTCGGCGGGCGTGGCGAGCCAGCCGCCGTGCGAATCCATGCGCCGCACGTTGATCGCATAGGGGTTCTGGTTGCCCACGCCGTGATAGCGCACCTCGTCCGGCTTGCGTTCGGCCAGCGTGTTGCCGGCGATCGACATGCCGGCCGCACCCGCGCGCGCCAGCACCGCCTCGCGCACGTAGGTCTCGTAGGGTTTGCCCGAAAGCTTTTCGATCACGCGGCCGAGCAGGCAGTAGCCGAAATTCGAATACGCGTATTTCTCGCCGGGAACCGCCGCGCGCGGCAGGCCCAGCCCCGCGGCGATCACGTCCGCCTGAGAAATTTCGGGCGGGCGGAACATCGGGTCGGTGGCGTCGTTGGGCCAGCCGCCGGCCGTGTGCGTCAGCAGATGGCGCACGGTGATAAGGCGCAACGTCGAATCCGCCGCGATGCGCCCGGCCGGTTCGCCGAGGATGCCGTCGGGTCCGAGAACGGGATCGGACAGCTTCAGCCGACCCGCATCGACGAGCGTGAAGATCGCGACGGACGTGACCGGCTTCGAGACGCTCGCAAGGCGGAAGCGGTGCGCGGGCGTCAGCGGCGTGTTGTCGAATTGGTCGGCAAGTCCATAGGCGGCCTGATGGCCGATGTGCCCGCCCTGCACGAACGCGACGCCGAGGCCGGGCACCGAATATTCGGCGAGGAAAGCTTGGGCCAGTCGCGCCATCTCGGCGCGCGCTTTTGTATCCGGTTCGGACAGCGGCGCGCCTTGCGCCCGCCCGGCAAGGGCGAACGTGGCGAGCGATCCGGCGATGGCGGTCCGGCGGTCGAGACGCATCCGCCGCCGATGCTGGGCCGATCGCGCGGCCCGGTCAACGCGCAAACGGGACGCGCGTCAGGCCTTGCCGTGGCAGTATTTGTACTTCTTGCCCGAGCCGCACGGGCAGGCCGCGTTGCGCGGCGTCGCGGCCCAGGTCGACGGGTCGGCCGGGTTGACGCGCGCGGCCCGCGCCGCCTTGGTGGGCGAGGCGGCTTCCGTCTCGCCGCCCGCCGACGGGTGGCGGGCCTGCATGCGGGTCGCGTCG
>JAYRKO010000044.1:0-10717 GCA_041905745.1 Tagaea sp.
CCAACCGGTCGACGAGTGGGGCAAGCGGCGCGACGTGCGCAGGTTCGCCGTCCGGCAGCATGTCCGCAAAATGCCGCTGCTCGACGGGCAGCGCCTCGACGATTTCGGCATCGAGGGTGGCGAGGTCGATGCCGAATGCCGGCTCGAAGCGCTGGATCGGTTCGGCGAACAGGCGCTCGATCGCGGCGGGGTCGCGCATCGGGCGGCTCGTGCCCAGTGCGATGCGCGCCGCCGTGCCGTCCGCGCGATGCAGGGCGAGCGCAAGCCGGCGGGCGCCGAGGGCGGCCTGCGCCATCCGTGCACAGATGTCGCGGGCAAGTCGGGCGACGGTGCGTGCGATGTCCTCCGGTGCCGCGACCGGCTCGGCGAACGGCAGCCGCGCGCGCAAGGCCGGTGCGGGACGGTCCGGAGAAAGCGGCTCTTCAATTTCGCCGAGCGCCTGGAACAGGCGCCGCGCGACGGCCGGGCCGAAGCGCTCGGCAAGCGCCGTCCGCGCGTCGGTCGCGTCGGAAAAGGGATAGAGATCGCCGATCCGGCGAAGACCGAGACGACGCAACGCTTCGACATCCGCCGCGGCAAGGCGAAGCCCCGCGACGGGCAATCCGGCGATCGTCGGGCGCATCGTTCCCGGTGCGAAGTTCGCGACGGATGTCCGCGCGAAGCGCGCACCGGCCCATGCCGCGCCGATCGTATCGGCAAGACAGGCGCGGACGTTCAGGCGAAGATTTCCCAGTCGCCCGGATATGTCGGCGAGCAGCCCGTCTTCGCCGCCGAAAAGATGTGCGATGCCGGCCGCATCGAGCCGTAGCCCGCTGCCGTCGGGTTCGATCGCTATCGACGGCGACCAGCGCTGGGATGCATCGGCGAGCTGGCGCAGGAGCGCGCGGTCGGATTCCGGCGCGTCGCGCTCGACGCGAAGACCCGGCAGCCGCGCTTGCGCTTCGGCAAGCGGCAGATCCGCACGCAGGCCCGCCCGCGCCGCGCGCGGACAGACGCCGACGAGCCGCAAGCCGCCCCGGACCGGCGCGTAGGTCGCGCGCGCGACCGGATCGTGCCCGTCGTCAGCCTGCCGCGCGCACCTGTCCGTCGACAGGTGCGGCAGGAAGATCGCGAGAAACCGTCGTTCGCGCCGTCCCATCGGCAAGCGTCCATCCGTCGTGACGATGTTCGATGCGCCATTCGCCCGCAGCCCCGCCTTTCGCGTGCGCGAGGGCGGCACGCCAGCGCCGGGTGTGGCCGTCGTCCGTCGCGCTGGGCAGCGACGAGATGCGCCAGCGCGTGCGCGCCGTGCTCGGACGGTCGAGTTCGCCGGGCGGGCGAAGCAGCAGGGCAGTGGCGCCGCCGATTTCAGCGGCAAGTTGCAGGCGACGCGACTGGTTCAGGTCGACATCCTCGATTTCAGCGACGACACCGGCGATCGACGGCGTGCGCAGCGCTTCCTCGAATGCCCAGAGCGCATCGGCCCGCCTTGGCGCGTTGACGACGAGCAGACGCGCCGGATCGAGGCCGAGCGCGGCAATGCCCGCGGCGGCGAGATCGGGGTTGCGTGCGATCCACAGGACGGGCCCGTCGACCGAAAGACGCGCGAGCAGGGCCGTCGCGAAGCCGGCGGCCGCACCGTCGTTCGATAAGCCGGCGATTTCGTGCAGGGCGCCGCGCGACAGGCCGGATCCGGGCAGGGCGTTGTCGATCGCGTCGATGCCGAAGGAAAGCGGCGCACGCTGCGGCGTGCGACGCGCACCGAAGGACGCCAGGCGCGCCTTCAGTTCCTGGACGGTCGTGGAGGGCAGGCGACGCATCGTCGGGCGCGGAACTTCGATCATGCTCTTCATCAGCGGATTGCGGAGGTTTCCGAAGGACGGTTGTGCCCGGCTGCGCAGGAAATTCGGGCCGGTCCGGGGCAGGCGCGCAAAAGTTTCGTACGCGATTTGTTCCGATAAAAATCCGTCCGATACGGGAATGGCGGGCACCGACTGCAGCATGGAAGGGCTCCTTGGCGGTGAAAGAATGAATATTCTTGTTTTGTTCTAATTCACCCTTTGGCGAGCGTCAAGTCACGTGTGTAAGAATTAGAAAATATAATCTTGCAATTTGCAACGCCGAATGCGATGCTCACTCATCATTCACCCACGCGATGAGCGCGGAAACCAAACATGCCCCGCAAGATCACTTCGATGACGGTCGCCCGGCGGAAGGGCTCTTCGGTGAAGTCCGACATTCCGGACATCGCTGAAGTGCTCGCAAGCCTGAAGAAGATTCTCGTCGAAGACGGGCTGTTGCCGACGACCAAGCACTGACCGCTCGCAAACGCGATCGACGAAAGGCCGTGCCCACCCCCGGGCGCGGCCTTTCGCATTTCAGGACGGAATGCGCCCGAGCCCGTGCTTCTCGGCGAGATAGCTGCCGAGCGCCGCCTGATCGGCCAGCCCGATATGCAGGCCCAGCTTTGAGCGACGGAACAGGATGTCGTTGGGCGTGCGCGCCCATTCCTCGCCGACAAGGAAGTCGACTTCCGCGGCGTAGAGGCCGGCACCGAAATGCAGGCCGAGCGCGGCGAGATCCTTGGCGCCTTCAAGAAAGCGAAGCGCGCGTCCGCCGTGACGGCGCGCCATTCCCCGCAGATGGTCGTGCGGAACGAATGCGAAGCGTCGGGAAAGATCGCGCGCGAACCGCTCGAAATCGCCGTCGATCCCGTCCAATTCCCCGCCGGGGAGTTTCGCCCCCGCCGTCCAGGCGGCCTTCATCGCGGGGAAGAAGGGGGCAAGTTTCTCAAGCGCGTGCTCGGCAAGCCGGCGGAACGTCGTGATCTTGCCGCCGAAGATGGAAAGCGCGGGCGGGCGGCCGTCGCCGCCATCGAGCGACAGGACGTAGTCGCGGGTCGTTTCGCTGGCGTTGTCCGCCCCGTCGTCGTAGAGCGGCCGGACGCCGGAATAGCTCCACACGGCATCGCCCGGCGAGATCGGCTTTGCGAGAAAGCGGTTCACCGCCTTGCAAAGATATTCCGTTTCGGCCGGCGTGATCGCGACGCGCCCGGGATCGCCCTCGTAGACGACGTCGGTCGTGCCGATCAGCGTGAAACGGTCCTGATACGGGATGACGAACACGATGCGCCGGTCGTCGTTCTGCAGGATGAAGGCATGTTCGCCCTCGTACTGGCGCGGCACGACGATGTGGCTGCCTTTGACCAGTTTGAGCGCCGCGGGCGCGTTTGACCCGAGCACGCCGGAAAGGGTCTGCATCACCCAGGGGCCTGCGGCGTTCACGACCGCGCGCGCGCGCACCTCGCTCCTCTGGCCCGAAACGCGATCGGAAAGCGATGCGACCCAGACGCCGCCTTCGCGGCGTGCGGCGGTCGCCTGCGTGCGGACCCGGATGTCGGCGCCGAGGTCGGCTGCATGGCGCGCGCAGAGCGCCACGAGCCGCGCGTCGTCGACCCATCCGTCGGAATAGACGAACCCGACCTTCACGTCGCCGCGCAAACCGCGACCGTACGGATTTCCCGGCAGATCGACCTTGTGCGAGCCCGGCAGTCGCGACTTGCGGCGGGGCATCCAGCCGAGATGGTCGTAGAGGAAGAGACCCGCCCGGATCATCCACACAGGCCGGAGGCTCGCATCGTGCGGCAGCACGAAACGCATCGGCCACATGATGTGCGGCGCGCCGTCGAGCAGGACGTCGCGCTCGGACAGCGCTTCGCGCACGAGGCGGAATTCGTAGTGCTCCAGATAGCGCAGGCCACCGTGGATCAGCTTCGTCGAAGCGGAGGACGTCGCGGAAGCGAGGTCGTTCTGCTCGACGAGGAGGACGGAGAGACCGCGGCCAGCCGCGTCCCGCGCGATGCCGCACCCGTTGACGCCGCCGCCGATAACAAGAAGGTCGTAAAGAGAATCAGGTTGCATTCGCGCAGATTAGCCACAAAAGACCGTCGGGAGGCAATTCGCTACCTGAAGCCCGCGCGACGCAGACAGTCGCCGATATCTGCATCCGCACGGTTGATGTAGCGCGTCTGCGCGATCAGGGCGAGATCGGCATTCGCGCGGCAGCGGTCGCGCGCGACCGGGTCGCCGTCTTCCGGACAGGGGCGTATGGGGGCGGATGCCGGCGCCGGCCCCATTCGTTCGCGCGCCTCGGCCTCGCATCGACCGCGGATATGCGCCTGCTCCTCGATGCCCAGCGCGGGATGCCGCAGCGACGCGGGATCGGCGGCCGGCGTGCACCCCGCCACAAATCCGACACAGCCAAAAGCCAAGAGAACGGTGGGAAACGTCGCACGCATCTGCCGTATTGTAGTGCCGCGCGACGATTTCCGGTATGGGAGCGTGATGTCGTACCACCGGTCTTCGACAGCAATTGCCGCGGTTTTCGCGATCGCCGCCGCCTTGCCGGCGGCAGCGCAGGACAGTGCGGGCGAACCGCGCGGTACGCTGTCGGTCGTCGTCGAGAACGACAAGTTCAACTCGATCGACCCGACCAAGCAGACCGACCGGAACTTCACGAACGGCATCCGCTTCAACTGGATTTCCGAGCCGCGTTCGACGCCCGAATGGGGCCGCAAGCTTGCGTCTCTCGTGCCGATGTTCCCGGACGGCGGTACGACGCGCGTGGGCTACGCGTTCGGACAGAACATGTACACACCCGAGAACATCCAGACGCGCGCCCTTGTCCCAAACGATCGGCCGTATTCGGGTTGGACCTATCTCGCCGGTGCGATCACGTCGAGCCGCGAAATAGGCGACAGCGCGCAACTCGATACGCTCGAACTCAATCTCGGCATCGTGGGGCCGCAAAGTTACGCCGAGGAAACGCAGCGCGAATACCACAGGCTCATAAACGCCCCCATTCCGCAGGGATGGGACAACCAGCTTCGCAACGAGCCGGGCGTCGTGCTCTTCTATGAACGCAAGTGGCGCAACGTCGCGCGTTCGCAGATCTTCCCGGGCATCGAGGGCGATTTCTCGCCGCATGCGGGTGCGTCGCTCGGCAACGTCTTCACCTATGGCGGTGCAGGCGTGACCTTGCGGATCGGGCACAATCTGGGCGTCGACTACGGTCCGCCGCGCATCCGGCCGGGCCTCGCCGGATCGATGCATTTCGAATCCCCCGATGCCGAACCCTTTGCGTTCTACGCCTTCGTCGGAGCCGAAGGGCGCGCGGTGGCACGCGACATCACGCTCGACGGCAACACGTTCGCGCGCAGCCATTCGGTGGACCGGCGGCCGCTGGTCGGCGATATCCAGACCGGCTTCGCGCTCGTCTACATGCCGGTGCGCTTCACGTTCACTTACGTGCTGCGCACGCGCGAATTCGAGACCCAGCGCAACCCCGACCGGTTCGGCGCCTTCTCGCTCTCGGTCAAGTTCTAGGAAACGGGCACCAAGGCGAAGCCCTTGTTGCGCATGCAGAAGTCGGCAAGCTGCATCTCGAGCATCTGGCGATCCATGAACGATGCACTTGTCCAGCCGAACGGCGAATTGCGGCGGCCGGGCGGGTAGGGCCATCGGGGGCCCATTCCATAGGCAAAGGCCAAGTGCTGCGATTCGATCCATGCCTGCTGGCGGCAGCCCGCGAGTTCGCGCTGGGTGCTAGAGCCGTCGAAAGCGGGGTGAACCCACTGCATCGGCGTACAGGCACCGAGCAGAAAGGCTGAAATGACAGCGACCCGCGTTCGAATCCGCATCGAACGACAACGCTGGGGCGGGGTGCAAATTCCCGCAATTCAATGGGGTGGGGAAGCGTGGCTCCCTGGGCAAGATTCGAACTTGCGACCAGCCGATTAACAGTCGGCTGCTCTACCGCTGAGCTACCAGGGAACGAAACGCGGCAGGCTTATAACAAAATTCTGGCGCCGATCCAGCCCCAAAATCGCGCCTGGAGGCCGGGGGCGGAATCGAACCGCCGTATATCGGATTTGCAATCCGATGCATTACCACTTTGCTACCCGGCCGCCGGGCGACGGACAGGACGTATAGTGACCCCCGCACCGAGGGTCAACAGGCCGGTCGCGTGGCCGATGAGCCACAGATTCAATGTTCTAGCCCGCGCTCGATTGTTTTGGCACCGAGACGGACATATAACAACCGGTGTGCGGCCGGATGTTCCGATTCGTCCAGCGGCGCGCCCGTTCGACACGATTCCGGATATTTGCGACATGGATTTCGCGATCGCTCGCCACAACATGGTCGAGAGCCAACTGCGGACCAACAAGGTCGTCGACGAAGCGATCGTCGAGGGCATGGCGCACATCCCGCGCGAGGCGTTCGTTCCCGACGCCCTGCGGGCGGTGGCCTATGTCGACGAGGACATCGCGATTGGCAGCGACCGGTATCTGGTCGAACCGCTCGTCTTCGCGCGCTTGGCGCAGCAACTGGCGATAAAGCCCGGTGCCCGGGTTCTGGTGATCGGGGCGGGCAGCGGATATGGCGCGGCGGTTCTCGCGCAGGCCGGTGCGACGGTGGTTGCGCTCGAATCCGACAGCAGCATCGCGGCCGCGGCAAAGATCGGCCTTTCGCGTATCGGCGCAAAGAATGTGGCGGTCGTCGAAGGACCGCTGGCCGCCGGGTGGCCGTTGGCGGCCCCCTATGACGCGATCCTCATCGAAGGTGCTGCCGGCGCCCTGCCGGCGAAACTGCCTGCGCAGCTCGCCGAAGGCGGGCGCATTGTCGGCGTGATTGCCGCGGGCGGCGAGCCGGGCCGCGCGACGATGTGGGTCAAATTCGGCGAAACGCTGACGAGCCGCACGCTGTTCGATGCGAACGTTCCGATGTTGCCGGGCCTGGCGCCGGCGCCGGAGTTCGTATTTTGAGCCTGGCGGCGCAATCCTTGCTTTCTCCGATGGAGATCGAGGCCGAAACTCTCGCGGACTGGCGCGGGCAGGGGCTGCCTCATGTGCTGGTGGATGTCCGCGAGCCGTGGGAGACCGAAATCTGCTCGATTGGCGACAGCCGGAACATTCCATTGGCCGAATTGGCCGAATCGCTCGATATGATTCCGTCGGAAGGTCCCGTCGTGGTCGTTTGCCACCACGGGGTCCGGTCGATGGAAGCGACGGCGTGGCTGCGTTCGGCCGGATTTGCAGGTGCCGTAAATCTGCGCGGCGGCATTGAAATGTGGGCGCGGCGCGTCGATCCGACGATGCGACGGTACTGACGGCAGCTTGGGATCAGGGAGCACTTTGACGATGGAATTCTGGAAGCGCACGACTGCGACGGCAGCCCTCGCACTGGCGGTGGGCGCGGCTTGGTCGCCGCTGCACGCGCAAACGCTTGAGGATGCCCTAGCGAGCGCCTACCGCGGAAATCCGGAACTTCTCGCCCAACGCTCGGCGCTGCGTGCTGTCGACGAGCAGGTGCCGCGGGCATTGTCGCAGTGGCGCCCAACCGTGCAGGTGACCGGCAACGCCGGCCTGGCGCGCGACTACAACGCGGTCACGACGACTGGCTACAACGGCGACGGATCGTCCGATCGGGCGACGGCATATAACCAGCGCACCCGTCAGCAAAGCGCGGCGGCCCTTCAGGTCACCCAGCCGCTCTATCGCGGCGGCCGATCGGAGGCCGAACTCAATCGCGCCGAAGCAAACGTGCAGTCCTCGCGTGCACAGTTGTCGGCAACCGAGCAGCGCGTACTGCTCGATGCGGCGACGGCTTACATCAATCTCGCGCGCGAACTCGCCGTTCTCGACCTCAACGTCAACAACGTGCAGGTGCTGCAGCGCCAGCTCGATGCCGCGCGCGACCGCTTTCAGGTGGGCGAAATCACGCGCACCGACGTCAGCCAGGCGGAGGCGCGGCTCGCGCAGGCTCAAGCGACGCGGACCGGGTCGGAAGGCAACGTCAACAGCGCCCGTGCCACCTACATGCGCGTCGTCGGCGAAGAGCCGGGCCGCCTCGCGGTTCCGGCGGTTCCGGGCAATCTGCCAGGCTCGGCTGCGGAATCGCGCGAACTTGCGTTGTCGGCAAATCCGACCGTCACGCAGGCGCGCTATGCCTACCAGTCCGCCGGTCACGACGTGTCGCTGATCGAGGGCGAGAAGCTTCCGACTGTCAATCTGCAGGCGGACGCGAGCCGCTCGAACGAGCCAGCCGGCAACCGCGGCGTGCGCCGCGATACGGTCGACCTGCTCGTTACCGTGACCGTTCCGATCTATCAGCAGGGGCTCACCGACGCGCGCGTGCGCGAAGCAAAGCAGACGAAGGGGCAGCGGCGCACGCAGATCGACGTGTCGCAGCGTCAGGTCGTCGACGATGCGAACCGGGCCTGGCAGCAGCTGACCACGGCGCGCGCGCAGATCGACTCTTTCCAGGCGCAGATCCGAGCGAACGAGATCGCGCTCGAAGGCGTTTCCCAGGAAGCACGGGTCGGGTCCCGCACCGTTCTGGACGTGCTGAACGCCGAACAGGAACTTCTCAACAGCCGCGTCAGCCTCGTGCAGGCCTCGCGCGATCAGGTTCTGGCCGCATTCCAGCTGCTGTCGGCCACGGGCCGGCTCACGGCACGCGATCTTGGGCTCAAGGTCGAGCTTTACGACCCGACGGCCTACCTCGAATCCACGCGGAACCGCTGGAACGGTACCTCGATACCGGGAGAAGAATAACGTTAGGCGCGGGCTGAAGTTTTTCTTCCCGTTGGATATCTCTGGCGCGATGGCGAAGCCTCGCCTAAGCTCCGGACTTGGAATGGTTAAAGCACGGCGATGACGGATCCAAAGAACCAACAAGAACCGTCGATGGAGGAGATCCTAGCCTCCATCCGTCGCATCATTTCGGAAGACGGAGAGGCCGGGAAGGCCCCGCCGGCGGCTCCTGCCGCCGAGGCGGCTGCGCCGCCGCCACCCCCTCCGCCGCCGCCCCCGCCGCCTCCGCCACCACCCCCGCCGCCGCCTGCGCCCGAGCCGGAACCGGAACCCATGATGCCGGAGCCGGAGCCGGAGCCCATGATGGAGGCGCCGCCGCCGCCTCCGCCGCCCCCTCCGCCGCCGCCACCCCCTCCGCCACCGCGCCCGCGGATGCCGGAGCCGGAGATGGACGACGTCCTCGAATTGACCAATGTGGTCGACAAGCCGCCGCCGATCATGGCGGAAGAGCCGCGTCGGCTCATGTCGGACGAGACGGCCCGTCAGGCTTCGGATTCGCTCCAGGGGCTTCAGGCGCGCGTGCCGCGCAACCTGCTGCTCGGCAACTCCGATCTGACGATCGAAGATCTGGTCCGTGCGGAATTGCGCCCGATCCTGAAGGCCTGGCTCGACCAGTACCTGCCGGATCTCGTCGAGCGGATGGTCCAGCGCGAGATCCGTCGCATCACGCGCGAATCGCAGGACTATTGAGCGACGGCCCCGCGTCCGTCTATTAGAGCGGCATGACACAGCCATCGAACGACGAGACCGCCGAAGGCGGCCTCGCAAAGACGTATTCGCCTGCCGACATCGAAGCGCGCCACTACGCGCAGTGGGAGCAGTCCGGCGCCTTCGCCTGTGCCCCGCAATCCGCGGCGCAGCCTTACACGATCATGATGCCGCCGCCCAACGTGACGGGCTCGCTGCACATGGGCCACGCGCTGACCTTCACGATCCAGGATGTGCTGATCCGGCACTGGCGCATGCGCGGGCGGGACGCGCTCTGGCAGCCGGGGACGGACCACGCGGGCATCGCCACGCAGATGGTCGTCGAGCGTCGTCTGGCAGAGCAGGGGACGTTCCTCGACCGCGGCGGCGTGCCGCCGAAGAACGCCAATGCCAAGCTGATCGGCCGCGAGAAGTTTCTCGAAGAAGCGTGGAAGTGGAAAGCCGAATCCGGCGGCACGATCACGCGCCAGCTGCGCCGTCTGGGCGCCTCGCCCGATTGGGCGCGCGAGCGCTTCACGATGGACGAGGGCCTGTCGCGCGCCGTGCGCAAGGTCTTCGTCGATCTCTATCGGCAGGGCCTCATCTATCGCGACAAGCGGTTGGTGAACTGGGATCCGAAGCTGCAGACGGCCGTGTCCGACCTCGAGGTCGAGCAGCGCGAGATCAAGGGCAATCTTTGGCATTTCCGATATCCGATCGAAGGCGAGCCGGATCGCTATATCGTCGTCGCCACGACGCGCCCGGAAACGATGCTGGGCGACACGGCCGTCGCCGTGCATCCCGACGACGCGCGATTCAAGGATCTCGTCGGCAAGCGCGCGATCCTGCCGCTCGTCGGTCGCGCGATTCCCATCGTCGCCGACGAATACTCGGATCCCGAAAAGGGAACGGGTGCGGTCAAGATCACGCCTGCCCACGACTTCAACGATTTCGAAGTCGGACGGCGTCACAAGCTTGCGATGATCAACGTCCTCGACAAGGACGCGCACATCGCCGGTGATGTGCCCGAGAAATACCGCGGCATGGAGCGGTACGAGGCACGCAAGGCCGTGGTCGCGGACATCGAAGCGGCGGGCCTGCTCGACAAGATCGAGGCGCATACACATACGGTCCCGCACGGCGACCGCTCGGGCGTCGCGCTCGAGCCGTGGCTGACCGACCAGTGGTTCTGCGATGCCGCGACGCTGGCGAAGCCCGCCATCGAGGCGGTGGAGCAGGGGCACACCGTCTTCGTGCCCAAGCATTGGGAAAACACCTATTTCGAGTGGATGCGCAACATCCAGCCCTGGTGCATCAGCCGCCAGCTCTGGTGGGGACATCGCATCCCGGCCTGGTACGGGCCGGACGGCGAGGTGTTCGTCGCATCCGACGCGGACG
>JAYRKO010000627.1:0-1999 GCA_041905745.1 Tagaea sp.
GTGGTCCACGACCTGTTCGCCGCGACGCGCCATTGCGCGCGCGTCGCCGTGCTCGATCGCGGGCGGCTGGTGCGCGACGCGGCCCCGCGCACGGCGCTGGACGCGCCGACGCTGGCCGGCGTCTTCGGCGCGAAGGGCGACTGGGTGCGGCTCGACGACGGGCGCGAGGCGCTGCTGGCGCATTGAGGGGTGGCTCGGGCGATCGGGAATACTGCTTGCCGTTTCGGACATGGGCCGTCTAAACAGGCGGCCGGTTCGGAAACAGCCTTACCCACTCCCCCCGAGAGGCCCCCATGGATATCGAGAATTTTTCCTGTCGGTGGTTCGCAGCCGCCATCGTCTATCTCGTCGCCGGCGTCGCGTTGGGCGTCTTCATGGGCGCTTCCGGCGACCACAGCCTGATGCCCGCCCACGCGCACGTGAACCTGATGGGCTGGGTCTCGATGGCGCTGATGGGCTTTCTCTACCGCACGTACCCGGCCGCCGCGCGCACCACGGCCGCGGTCTGGCATTTCTGGCTCTACCAGATCGGAACGCCGGTCCTGCTGTTGGCCGTCGCGGCGATCCACACCGGCCATTCGGCCGCCGAACCCGTGGCGGGTGCGGCTTCGGTCGTCGTCCTTGCGTCGGTCCTGCTCTTCGCGCGCGCGTTCGTGGCGGGCCGTCGCGCGACGTGAGATTGACTTGCGCGGCCGTCTGCCGCACGCAGGAGACTTCCCAATCGCGGAGTCTCCGATGAAACGGCTGAAGATCGGCGTGGCGGGTGCCGGCCTCATCGCGCAGGTCGAGCACATTCCCAATCTGCTCGCCCTCAAGGACCGGTTCGAGATGGTCGGCGTGGCCGATCCCTCGGCCGCGACGCGCGCGCATGTGACGCGCCGCTTCGGCGTGCCGGTTTTCGAGAATTACGAAGCGCTTCTTGCGGCGAAGCCCGATGCGGTGCTGATCGCCGCCCCCGATGCCTACCATGTCGAATACGCGAAGCGCGCGCTGGCGGCCGGTGCGCACGTGTTCTGCGAGAAGCCGCTGGGCTACGGGTCGGCGGAGATCGACGGGCTGATCGCCGCGCGCAATGCGGCCGCCAAGGTGCTTCAGGTCGGCTACATGAAGCGCTGGGACCCGAGCTACGAGATGCTGCTCGAGGCGACGAAGGGGCTGGGTGCGCGGCTGCGCTACGTGACGGTCGAGGTCAACGATCCGGACTCGTGGCCCTATGTCGGCCATCACGGCTATTTCCGGGCCGACGACGTGGCGGCGGCGCTGCGCGAGGAAGGTCGGCAGCGGACGGCGGCGCAGGTCGCAAGTGCCTTGGGGCGAGCGCCGGATGCAGCGACGCTGCGCGGCTATTGCGGGCCCTTCGCGTCGAGCATGGTGCACGATCTCAACGTCGTGATGGGCTTGTTCGAGGCGCTGGGCATCCGCGACGTGAAGCCGGTTTCGGCGTCGATCTTCGCGGGCGGCGAGGGCGGGGCGGCCACGCTGGCGCTGAACGGCAGCCAGGCGCTGTGCCACTTGTCGCACGTGGCCGTGCCGAAGCTTGCCGACTATCACGAGCGCATCTCGGTCTTCTTCGACGACCGGCGCTTCGAACTGACCTTCCCGTCGCCCTATCTCAACCACTTCCCCACGCGCCTGCGCGCCTATACCTCGCAGGGCGAACGGCTGACGGCGAGCGACTTGCGCGAGGGCTACGGCGAGCCGTTCGTGCGCGAACTCGTCGGCTTCTGGGAAGCGGCGGTCGAAGGCAAGCCGGTGCGCAATACGGCCGAACATGCGCGCGCCGACATGGCGCTGATCGAGGCGTTCGGGCGCCTGGCGGCGGCTGGCGCCTAGTCGGCCGTTCCTTCGCGGCCGAGTGCTGCGTCGGCTTCGACCACGGCATCGTTCAGGGTCCAGCGGGGGAGCGTGCGGATGCGGTCGAGGCCGGCGAACACGCCGGTGAAATCGGCACTTCCCGGCGTGATTTCGCGCAACGCCGCGTCGAACGCCTTGCCGAACC
>JAYRKO010000045.1:0-10683 GCA_041905745.1 Tagaea sp.
AAGCGATGAATTCAGCAACGCTCGGCGAAGAAGCGCCGCGGGACGCCGCTCCGCCCAAAGGCGGCGCCGGCTACAAGTCCCAGTATCTGCGATTCGCCTATCCCGCATTGGCGATCACCGCCGCGGTGATCGTGTTCCCGTGGGCCTTCACGGTCTATATGAGCCTGCACGACTGGAAGATCGGGCAGGAGCGCGAATTCGTGGGGCTCGCGAACTTCGTGCGGCTCGCGAACGATTCCCGTTTCATCGAATCGATCGGCCACACGCTCTATTTCACGGTGCTTGCCGTCCTGTTGCCGCTCGTGTTCGGCACCGCGGCCGCTCTCGTCTTCAACGAACGGTTTCCGCTGCGCGGCCTGTTCCGGGCGGTCTTCATCCTGCCGATGATGGCCACACCCGTCGCCGTGGCGCTCGTCTGGACGATGATGTTCCATCCCCAACTCGGCGTGCTGAACTATCTGCTTTCGCTGGTGGGGCTGCCGCCGGCGCTCTGGGTCTATTCGCCCGGAACGGTGATCCCGAGCCTCGTGCTCGTCGAGGTCTGGCACTGGACGCCGCTCGTGATGCTGATCGTGCTCGGCGGGCTCGCGTCGGCGCCCACAGAACCCTACGATTCCGCGAAGATCGACGGTGCCAGTGCGTGGCAGATGTTCCGGCATATCACGCTGCCGCTGATCCTGCCGTTCATTCTCGTCGCGGCCGTCATCCGCACGATCGACGCGCTCAAGGCCTTCGACACGATTTTCGTCATCACGCAGGGCGGTCCGGGAACGGCGTCGGAAACGATCAACCTGTTCCTCTATCTGCAGGCCTTCTCTTTCTACAACATCGGGTACGCGTCGGCGGTGACCATCGTGTTCTTCGTCCTGATCGTCATGCTCGCGATGGTGCTGCTCTGGCTGCGCCAGAAGGCGAAGTGGTCATGATGGCCGCGCGACTTCGAAAATTCGCCCGGCGTCTGGCATTCGGCTTTTCGGTCTTCGTGATCGTATCGCCGGCAATTCTGGTCATGCTGTGGATGCTGTCGCTTTCGCTGAAGACGGAAGTCGACAACATGTCCTTCCCGCCGGTCTTCGTGCCGTCGCCGCCGACATTCGCGAATTTCTTCGACGTCTTCGAGAAGAACCGCTTCGAGACGTATTTCGTCAACAGCGTCATCGTGTCCGGCCTCGCCACCCTGGTCGCGATCGCCGTCGGCGTTCCGGCGGCCTACGGCATCGCGAAGGCGCAGGCGCACAAGCTTGCGATGCTCACGCTCATCGCGCGCATCACGCCCGCACTTTCCTATCTCATTCCGCTGTTCATCCTTTTCCAGTGGATCGGTCTGACGGGCACGATCTGGCCCATCGTCATCACGCACCTCGTCATCACGCTGCCGATTTTCATCTACGTGATGATCGGTTTCTTCGAGGGGCTTCCGCAGGAGCTGGAAGAAGCCGCGCTCATCGACGGGTGCACGCTGTGGCAGGCGTTCCGCTACGTGGCGCTGCCGTTGGCGAGGCCCGGCATCGTCGTCGGGGCGATCCTGTCGATCATCTTTTCGTGGAACAACTTCGTATTCGGCGCCGTCCTCGGCGGGCGCCAGACGCGCACGTTGCCCGTAGCCGTCTTCAACATGCTGACGTTCGAGCAGGTCGCGTGGGGGCCGCTTGCGGCCGCGGCGCTGCTCGTGACGCTCCCGGTGCTGGCGCTGACGCTCCTCATCCAGAAGGAAATCGTCGGCGGGTTGACCGCCGGCGGCGTAAAGGGCGGCTAGGCCGAGCTGCCCGGCCAGAGAATTCCAATCAACGAAACCTGACAATGGGGGAAACGATGACCAGACTGTCCCGTCGTGGAATGCTCGCCGGCGGTGTTGCGCTCGGCGCGCTCGCCGGTGCGCCGACCATCCTGCGCGCGCAGGCCAAGACGATCCGCTGGGGCGAGGCGCTGCCGGCGAGCCATCCGCAGGTCCAGATGGCCGAGAGGATCGCGGCCGAGGTCAAGCAGAAGACCGGCGGCAAGATCGAGATCCAAGTCTTCCCGAACAGCCAGCTCGGTACCGGTCCCGACATGATCGAGGCGGTGTCGTCGGGTGCCCTTCAGATGACCACCGACGGCGCCGGCGCCATCGGCAGCTTCCTACCGGCGCTCTCCGTGATTGAGGCGCCCTATCTGTGGCGCGATGCCGCGCACATGGCGAAGATGACGCAGGCGCCGCAATTCGCGGGCTTCAACGACGGCCTGATCCAGCGCCGCCGCATGCGCATCCTCGGCGTGTCCTACTACGGCAAGCGGCATCTGACGACGGGCAACAAGGCGGTCCGCACGCCGGCCGACATGGTCGGCTTCAAGCTGCGCGTGCCGCCGGTCGACACGTTCCGCGCGATGGCCGAGGCGTGGGGGGCCCGCGCGACGCCGATCGCGTACGCCGAGCTCTATCTGGCGCTGAGCCAGGGGGCGGTCGACGGTCAGGAGAACCCGCTGCCGACGATCCAGAGCGGCAAGTTCTTCGAAGTGCAGAAGTTCCTCGTTCTCACCGAGCACATCATCACGCCGCGCATGCCGCTCGTGAATGAGCCGTTCTGGCGCGGTCTGCAGCAGGGCGAGCGCGACACGATCGAGGCGGCGATGGCCGCCGGCGTGAAGTGGCAGGACGCCGAGCTGCTCAGCCAGGAGGCGAGCGCCGTGGCTGCTCTCCGCCAGCAGGGCATGACGGTGATCGAGCCCGACGTCGCGGCCTTCCGCAAGGCAGTCCTCGACACGGTGCCGCCGAAGTTTGAAGAAAAGTGGGGCAAGGGGACGTGGGAAGCCTTCCTGAAGCTGTAAGCGGGCTCAACGGCCAGTCGACGGCGCGCGTCACCCGCGCCGTCGATTTCGCCATCCGGACCGTTGCCGCCGTTTCGATCGCCCTGCTGACGGCGGTCGTGCTGATCGGCGTCGGGTCGCGCGCGCTCGGCGATCCGTATGCGTGGACGGACGAGCTTTCGCGCCTGCTGATGGTGTGGGTCTCGATGTTCGGCTGGATGCTGGCATCGCGCAGTCATGCGCACATCCGGATCCGTTTTTTCCACGACTTGATGCCGCCGTTCGCGTGGTCGATCGCCGAGATCGTCATGCAGTTCAGCGCCGCCGTGTTCGGGTTGCTGGTCGTGCTCTACGGTGCCGAACTCATCGAGCGAAACCACGACGTCGAAGCCATCAGTCTCCCGATTTCGAACATGTGGTTCTACGTGCCGCTCGTCGCCGGTGGCGCGCTCGCCGCCGCACAGGCGATCGCCGACATGAAGTCTGTCTGGAAACGCAGGTTCGAAGGCCGCAAATGACGGAACTCATCGCCCAGATCGGGGTCGTCTGGCTCGTTTCGATTCTCGTCGGCTTCCCCCTCTACGCGTCGATGGGCCTTGCCGCATTCGCCTTCGCGTTCCTCGGCGGATTCACGCCGTCGATCATCCCCCAGAAACTTGTGCACGGCGTCAACTCGTTCCCGCTGGTGGCAGCGCCCATCTTCATCCTGATGGGGAACATCCTCACGGCGGCCCGGATCAACGACAAGATCGTCGCCTTTGCGACGGCCATCATCGGCTGGGTCCGCGGCGGCTACGCGCACGCGAGCATCATCGCGAGCATGATCTTCGCCGGCATGGTCGGCTCTGCGGTCGCGGATGCCGCAGGCGTGGGCGCCATCGAGATCAAGTCGATGAAGCGCGTCGGCTACAAGCCCGAAACGGCGGCTTCGATCACGGCTGCGGCGGCGACGATCGGCCCCATCATCCCGCCGAGCCTGCCCTTCGTTATCTACGGTGTCGCTGCCGACGTTTCGATCGGCCGCCTGTTCCTCGGCGGGCTCATCCCGGGCCTCCTCATGGGCCTTTCGCTGATGCTGATGGTCGTGATCGTCGCGAGGCGGCAGGGCTTCGGGCGCATGCCGTTCCTCGGTATGGGCGAGATCTGGCGTACATTCGTCGACGGCATCTGGGCGTTGATGGCGCCGGCGCTGCTTCTCGTCGGCATGTTCAGCGGCGCTTTCACGCCGACCGAAGCGGCGGCCGTCGCGGCCCTCTATGCGCTCTTTCTCGGATTCGTCGTCTACCGCACGCTCGAATGGAAGATGATCCCAGGCATCCTGATCGAGACGGTCGAGACGACGGGGCTCGTTCTCGCGCTCGTCATGGCGGCCGGTGCGCTCGGCTGGTGCATGTCGATCAGCCGCGTCCCGCAGACGTTGACACCGATGATCGTCCACGCGATCGAAAACCCGCTGGTATTCCTCTTGGTATGCAACGTCGTCCTGCTCGTCGTCGGCTGCTTCATGGAGCTTCTGGCGGCGATGCTGATCCTGATACCGATCATGGTGCCGGCTGCCATCAGCTTCGGCGTCGATCCGGTCCAGTTCGGGGTGATGATGACGATCAACCTCATCATCGGAACGATCCATCCGCCCATCGGCGTCGTGCTTTTCATCACGTCGCGGATCGCGGAGATCAGTTTCGAGAAGATGTCGCGCGCGATCCTTCCTTGGCTCGTCCCGCTGCTCTGCGTCCTCGCTGCGGTTACGATCTGGCCGCCACTGACCTTGTGGCTGCCGACGGTCCTGATGGGGCGGTAGTCCGCCCTGGCGATCGGGTTCCGGCGAATCGCCCGGTCGGGCTAATGTCGCAGTCGCGACATGGCGACCGAATCGAACGATCCGAGCAGCGACGACCTCGACATCCGACCGTTGGCGGACGCCGTCCGCGCAATGTGGTGCGGCCAGCGCGACGCCGTCTTGGCCGTTGAAACGGCCTTGCCCCGGATTGCCGCAGCGGCGGAAGCGGCGGCTCAAGCCCTGACACGCGGCGGGCGCCTCGTCTACGCCGGTGCCGGAACGTCGGCGCGGATTGCAGTTCAGGACGGCGCCGAGCTTTTTCCGACATTCGGATGGCCGCGCGAGCGGATCGGCTTTGCGGTCGCCGGCGGAACTTCGGCACTTGATCGAAGCGTCGAAGGCGCGGAAGACGATTCCGTGGTGGGCGCGCAAGCGATCGCCGGATTGATCGCCGGTCCGGACGACGTCCTTGTGGCCGTCTCAGCGAGCGGTGCGACGCCGTTCACGCTTGCGGCGCTCAAGGCGGCCGACGCCCTCGGCGCCGCGACGGTTGCCGTCGCCAGCAATGCCGACGCTCCGATGCTTCTTGTCGCGCGCTACCCGATCGCGGTCGAGTCCGGAAGCGAAGTGATCGCCGGTTCCACGCGAATGAATGCGGGCACGGCCCAGAAGGTTGTCCTCAACCTGCTTTCCAGCGCGATCATGGTCCGGCTGGGTCACGTCTATGGCGGTCATATGGTGGGGATGCGTCCGACGAACGCGAAGCTGCGTGCACGGGCGGTCCGCATCGTCGGGCGTATCGCCGGATGCGGCGAGACGGTTGCGGCGGGGGCGCTTTCGGCGGCGGACGACGATATCCGTGTTGCGGCCCTCGTTGCGTCGGGCAAGGGTTTGGTGGAAGCGCGGCAGACGCTCGAGCGTCATGGCTGGAATCTGCGAGCCGCGCGACGCGCGCTGGGATTGGAGAAGCCGTGAGCAAGCTCGTTTCCGCCGTCGGCGTCATCAGCGGAACGTCGATGGACGCCATCGACGTGGCGCTCATCCGGACGGACGGCATCGTCGCGCAATCGACGGGTGCCGCGCGCAGTTACCCCTATCCGGACGCGCTGCGCGCCGAACTGATCGATTTTCTCAAGGCGCCTGAGCGGGCCGAAACCGAGCCGTTGACCGACCTTGAAGCGCGCGTCACCGATGCGCACGCGGCGGCGGTCGAGCGAATGATCCGGGAGTGCGATGTCGACCGCGCGGGAATTTCAGTCGTGGGCATGCACGGCCAGACCGTCTATCACCGGCCCGAGCGCCGCTTCACGCGCCAGCTTCTCGACGGGCACCGCGCCGCACGGCGCCTCGGCATCGATGTCGTCGCGCGGTTTCGCGATGCCGATGTCGCTGCCGGCGGGCAGGGCGCACCGCTAGCACCGCTCTATCACCGCGCATTGAGCGAGGGGCTCGAACGCCCGTTGATGGTGCTCAATCTTGGCGGCGTGGCAAACGTCACTTACCTGACGGAGCGCGAAACGATCGCGTTCGATACGGGGCCCGCTTCGGCGCTCCTCGACGATTTCGTGCGCCGTCGCCGCGGCATTCCGTTCGATGCGGACGGTCGCGTTGCCGCCGCCGGGCAGACGGACGGGAAGGTTCTCGCCCGGCTGATGGACAATCCATTTTTCGACAAGCCGCCGCCGAAATCGCTCGACCGGAACGACTTCCATGCGCGCGCCAGCGCAGTCGACGCGCTCGGCGATGCCGACGGGGCGGCCACGCTCGCCGCGTTCACCGTCGCGGCGACATGCGCCTGCCTGCGACACCTGCCCGTACCACCGCGCCGCTGGCTGGTCACCGGCGGCGGGCGGTACAACCGGGTTTTCATGACCGGTTTCGCGCGCACGCTCGGCGTCCCGGTCGAGCCGGTCGAGACCGTCGGCTGGAACGGCGACGCGCTCGAAGCCGAGCTTTTCGGCTTTCTCGCCGTACGCTCGTTGGAGGGACTGCCGCTCAGCCTGCCGTCGACGACGGGCGTACCGTCGCCGACGACGGGCGGCGTGCGCTATCCGGCGCGCTAGGCCGCCGTTCCGGTCTTCCGTGCCGGCAGTACGCCCCAATTCTTCAGGACGCCGAGGAGCGTCGTGCGATCAGCCGGATCGAGCGCCGGCAGGCCGGGGAGGCGGACCTGACCGACCTCGAAGCCGAGCTCGCCCATGGCTTCCTTGACGACGGTCACATTTGCTCCATTGCCGTAGCGCGTGCGCAGGGTTTCGAACGCGGCGATCGTGTCGACGAGTTCCCGGACCTTCGCGAAATCGCCTGCTTCCAGTGCCGCATGGATCGCGAGCGAGCGCGCCGGATCGACATTGACGAGGCCCGAAGTGAAGCCGCGCGCGCCGACGGCGTAGAACGGTCCGGCCCAGCCTTCCGCAAGGCCGCAGACCCAAAGCGCCGTCTTGGCGTCGCTCGCGCGCACGCACTCGGAAAGCATCATCAGATTGGTCGTCGCGAACTTCACGCCGGCGACGTTGGGATGGTTCGCGATGCCCATGAGATCGCGATGGCTCATCGCGTCGGAACGGACATAGGCGACCAGCGGAAGTTCGACCTGATCGGCGATGGCCTTGAAATAGGCGGCCTGCGCCTGTGGCGCCGCGAACGGGTCGAGCGGCTGGTGCGCCATGACCGCATCGGCGCCCGCCGCCTTGGCGCGCCTACCCAGCACGATCGCCTCGGCTAGAGACCGGCCGATCGCGGCCGTGACGCGGCTGCGGCCGGCGTTCGCCTCGATCGCCTTGTCGTGGACGAAGCGGACCTCGTCCGGCGTCAGCGCATAGAACTCGCCGGTATTGCCGGCGGTCACGATGTTGTGGACGCCGGCCGCAGCGATGCGGTCGATGACGCGGGCGAGCGTGGCGCCGTCGAGCGCGCCGTCCTTGCCGTACGGGACGATATGGACGCCCGAGATTCCCTTCAGGGCCGTGCGAAGCTTTTCGATCGACATTCCATCCTCCAATTCATCGAATTTCCGCGCTATACCCGCAGTCCGGAACCGTCGGACGAAGGATAACGCGATGCGCATCGAGACTCCAAAGGTCGAGTCCCTGATCGATATTCCCCTCGGCACGGGCGAAGGGCCGTGCTGGGACGCCGCGAACGGCATGCTCTATTTCATCGACATTCCGGCACCGGCGCTCTACCGCCTCGATCCGCGCACGCGCAGGCTCGACCGTTTCGAGATGCCGAGCACGATCGGCAGTTTCGGCCTCGCGGCCGACGGGCGTGCAATCGTGGCGCTGCGCACGGGTGTCCATTTCTTCGATTTCCGCACCGGCCGTTTCGAGTTTCTCGTCCATCCGGAGCCGGATTCGGTCGAAACCAACCGCCTCAACGACGGAAAGATCGGGCCGGACGGAAGTTTCTGGGTCGGGTCGATGGACGACCGGCCGGAGAAACAGCCCATCGCGAGTCTCTATCGCGTCCGCCCGGACGGGACGTCGACCCGGATGTTGGGCGGCCTGATCGTATCGAACGGTCTGGCCTGGACCGCGGACGCGAAGCGGATGTTCCATTCCGACAGTCGCGGAAAGTTCGTCCAGACGTTCGATTTCGACGCGTTGACCGGGGCCATCTCCAACGGGCGGAAGATCCGCACGCTCGAAGAGGGCGACGGCCGGCCCGACGGCGCCGCGGCGGACGCGGAAGGCTTCTACTGGAGTGCGGGCGTTTCGGCCGGTTGCCTCAACCGCATCGCACCCGACGGCACGATCGAGCGCAAGGTAATGCTGCCTGTCGCTGCCCCGACGATGCCATGCTTCGGCGGTGACGATCTGCGCACGCTGTACGTCACGTCGCTCGCGACCGATCGCACGGGCGTGCGTCAGCCGGGCACGCTGATCGCTTTCCGCGTCGACGTGCCGGGCGCGCCTGTCGGCCGGTTCGGTGCTCGCGCCTAGAAGCGTGGCCGGTCGGAATTCCAGTCGGGCCGGTATTTTCGCATCTCCTTCGCGTCGTCGCGTTTGCGGATGCCGCAGTCCAGATATTGCTGGTGCAGCGTCCGCAACGCCGTCCTGTCGAGGCGTACGCCGAGACCGGGTCCGGGCGGCGGCGCAAGGCTGCCGTCCTCGAACCTGAATAAGTCCCGGCCGCCGTCGACGACTTCCTCGACCTGCCACGGATAGTGCGTGTCGCAGGCATAGGCGAGATTGGGGATCGTCATTCCCACGTGTGTCATCGCCGCGAGGCTGATGCCCAGATGGGAGTTCGAGTGCATGGAAATGCCGATGCCGAACGTGCGGCCGTAGTGGGCGAGGGCCTGCGTCGCCCGCAGCCCGCCCCAGTAGTGGTGATCGCTGAGGATGACCTGGACCGCGTTGAGCCGCACGGTCTTCGGGATGTGCCCGTATGCGACGGTCACCATGTTCGTCGCGAGCGGCAGCGTTGAGAATTTCGCGACCTCGCCCATTTCGTCGAGGCTGTTCACCGGGTCCTCGAGATACTCGAGAAGCCCCTCGAACTTCGGCATCAGGCGCCGCGTCGTTTCGACAGACCATCCACCGTTCGGATCGATGCGCAGCGGATAGCCCGGGAACGCGTCGCGAAGCGCGCGCATCGTCTCGATCTCGAAATCGGGTTCGAAGACGCCGGCCTTGAGCTTGATCGAGCCGAATCCGTAGGCATCGACCATCCGGCGGGTCTGCTCGACGACCTGCGCGTGGTCGAGCGCTTCACCCCAGTCGTCGGCCGGATAGCCGGGATCGTCCTTGTGGCGGCCGAATTTGTAGAAGAGATAGGCGCTGTAGGCGACGCGTTCGCGAACCGCACCGCCGAGGATCTCGTGGAGCGGGCGTCCCGCGATCTGCCCCTGCAGGTCGAGGAACGCGACTTCGAACGCGCCGATGGCGCTGGCGAGCGCCTTGTCACCGGCTGCGGGAAAGGTCTGCCCGACAAAGGGCGTGCCGGTCACGGCCTTGTGGACATGCGCGGTCATGCCGTTCGTATCGAACGGGGAGAGGCCCACGAGACCGGGTCGTGCCTTCTCCAGATTGCCCAGCGTCTCGAGATCGCCGTAGCTTTCGCCGAGCCCGATGCGGCCGTCGTCCGTTTCGATCTCGATGATCGAGCGCAGCGCCCATGGCTCGTGCACGCCGACGACATTGAGCAGCGGTGGATCGCGAAAGGCGATCGGCGTAACGCGGACCGCGGCCACGCGCGGACCCTGCGCGCGGATCGCGGCGGATGTGGGTGTCGGCATTCGGTCGTTTCTCCCGGACTTCGGCAAGGATAGCGGCCGGCGCATCGTCCGTGAAGCGCTAATATATTAGTGCGTGACAATTCGGGATTTCCGGATATGCTGCCCGCCATGATGAAGAAGGCCGCGAAGACGGCACCGGGAAAGGGGAGACGGACGCGCGTCGCGCTGCGGGGGCGTTCGCGCCAGCCGGCCGCAGACCGCGGCCAGCCGGCAGCCGCCACCGTTTTCGACCGGATCCGCGACATGATCCTGTCCCTGTCGCTCGCACCCGGCATGGTCCTGTCGCGCGCCGATCTCGCGCGCCGCTTCGGCGTGAGCCAGACGCCAGTGCGCGACGCGCTGATGCGGCTCGCGGCCGAAGGCCTCGTCGAAGTATTCCCACAGCATGCGACCGTGGTCAGTCTCATCGATCTGACGGCCGCCCGGCAGGCCCACTTCCTGCGCCGCTCTCTCGAACTCGAGGTCGTGCGCGCGCTCGCGATTTCCCACGATTCTTCGGCGATTGCTCAGCTTCGCGACTGTCTGGAAAGCCAGCGCGAATACGCGCGCCAAGGCGATCTCAAGGCGTTTTCGGACGCTGACCGGGCCTTCCACCGGATCATGTACGACGCGGCCGGCGTGCCCGACATGTGGCTGCTCATGCACCAGAGTTGCGGTCAGCTCGACCGGCTGCGCCGGCTCAATCTTCCCGATCTCTGCAAGATCGAAACGGTGCTTTCCGATCACAAGGCGATCCTCGACGCCATCGCCGACCGCCAGCCGGAGCTCGCGCAGGCGTATCTGCGCAAGCACCTTTCCGGCACGCTCGCGAACATCGAGGCGCTGAGCGCGCGGTTCCCGAAGTACATGCGCAACGATTCGCCGGAGGTGCCGGCTCGAC
>JAYRKO010000628.1:0-1998 GCA_041905745.1 Tagaea sp.
CTTGCCGTCGCGGAACGCGACGTCGCACGTCGTATCGAGACCCTGCGCCGGATCGACGACCCGCCCGCCCTTCAGAACCAGATCGTACATCCCGCCCTCTCCCGTCAGCGACAATGCGGCGGACAGCCGCGCTCCCAGAACGGCGCCACATCGGCCCCGCCCGGCTTCGGCACGACCGCCGACCACCAGCCATGCGCGCATTCCGAGCGCAGCGCCATCTGGTCCGACAATGTCGTTCCGATCTTCAGGAAACCGCTTTCCAGCGCCGCCAGCGACGCGTCGATCTCCGTGCAGGTCGCCGGCGTCGAGCCACCGGCGTCCGCGCAGAAGGCGGCCGCAAAGCGCCGAATATCGTCGGCCAATGCCGGATAGGCGCCGGCATCGAGGCTCCAGGCCTTCATCCACTCCCCGCAGACCAGTCGCGCCGCCTCGTCGACCGGGCGGCCGATCATCTTGCGGGCCGTCGTGCGCATGTGGCGGAGAAGTTCGGCCCGCGCATGAACGATGCGCGCTTCGACCGCCGCCGTGCGCATCGCATCGATGGCGGCTGCGGCCTTGTCCGAATGCGCATCGACGGGATGTTTCACGGCAACCTTGCAAGCGAATCGATCATGCGGTCGAACAGCGCGCCCGCATCGACCTTGGAAGCCACGTAGGCGTTGGCGGGGCGCTTGGTGCGCCCATGCCAGTCGATCGTGGAGCGTCCGCGCAGCGCGCCATCCGTCGCCATCTCGACATGACAGTCGCGCCCCTCGAAAAGCTCCGGCCACAGCAACCACGCGACCGTACAGGGATCGTGCATGGGGTGCGCGCGCGTGGCCATGCCGCCGGCGCGCGGCCGGGTCAGCATGCCGTGAACGGACGTACCCGTCTTCGTGCCCAATGCGGCAAGACGCTCGACATGGGCAGGCGACGCCAGCGCCTGGTGCGTGAGGTCGAGGCCGAACAGCGCGATCTTCGCGCCGGCCCCCAGCACGACCGAAGCCGCATGCGGGTCCACGTAGAAATTGAACTCGGCTGCCGGGGTGACGTTGCCCAGCGACAGCGCGCCGCCCATGATCGACAGCGGCCCGAGACGTGGCACGATATCCGGCGCCAACCGGAACGCCATCGCGAGATTCGTCAGCGGGCCCAGCGCACAGACCGCGACGCTGCCTGACGGTTCCGCGCGCACCAGCCGGATCAAAGCATCGACGGCATGGCCGTCGGCAACGCGCGAGGCAGGTGCGGGCAAGCCCGAACCGGCGAGCCCGTCCGGCCCACTGATATATTCGGCCGTCTCGAGCGGCAGGATCATCGGACCGGCCGATCCGGCGTGGACAGGCACATCGCCCGCACCCGCCAGATCGCGCACGCGCAATGCGTTAACGGTCGTCTTGGCGAGATCGACATTGCCGGCGACGGTCGCGACGAACCGGACGTCGAAGTCGGCGCGGTGGGCGAATGCGAGCAGGAGTGCAACGGCATCGTCCTGCCCGGGATCGGTGTCGATGACCAGCGTGCGGCGGCTCATGCGGCTTCCTGCGCGCCGGACATGATCATGTGGGAAAGATCGTCGGCCGTCAGCCCGTCGATCGGCCGGTCGACGACCTTGCGGCCGCTGCGAAGGATCGCGACGCGCGTGGCGAGGGCCGTCACGTCGCGCATGTTGTGGCTGATGAGGACGATCGTGTGGCCCTGCGCCTTCAGCGCGCGCACGAGATCGAGGACCTGCGCCGTCTCCTTGACGCCCAGTGCCGCGGTCGGCTCGTCCATGATGATGACTTCGGCGTTCCAGCGCAGCGCGCGGGAAATCGCGACGGCCTGACGCTGGCCGCCCGAAAGCCGTTCGACCGGGCGCGATGCGTCGCGGATATCGACGGAAAGACGGCGGAGATAGGACAGCGATTCCTCGGCCATGCGCGCCTTGTCGAGGACGCGCAGGAACGGCACCCCCAGCGGCCGGGTCAACTCGGACCCCATGAAGACGTTGGCCGCGATCGACAGGCGCGGTGCAAG